>CALWXT010000030.1 GCA_944385575.1 uncultured Flavonifractor sp.
TCCACCATCTGGCCCTCGCTGAGCACATCGCCGGGCTTGTCGATGCGGTGATCGGCAATCTGGGAGATGTGGATCAGGCCGTCCACGCCGGGCACGACCTCGGCAAAGGCGCCGAAGGTCATCAGCTTGACCACGCGGACATTGGCCACGTCGCCGGGCTGATACTTGCCGGTGAACACCTCCCAGGGATTCTGGGAGCGGTCCTTCATGCCCAGGGAGATCTTCTTCTTCTCCTTGTCGAAGGAAATCACATACACCTCAACGGTGTCGCCCACAGAGACGACCTCGGAGGGATGCTTGATGCGGGACCAGGACAGCTCGGAGATGTGGACCATGCCGTCCACGCCGCCGATGTCCACAAAGGCGCCGTAAGAGGTCAGGCTCTTGACGGTACCGGTGTAGCGCTTGCCTTCCTCGATGTTCTCCCACACCTCGGCAGCCTTGGCGGCGCGCTCCTCAGCCTCAACGGCACGGATGGAGCCCACCACACGCTTGCGGGCGCGGTTGACCTCGGTGATGCGCAGGCGCACCTTCTGCTTGACCAGCTGGCTCATGGGAGTATCCCGGGGCAGACCGGTCTGAGAAGCGGGCACGAAAACGCGCACGCCCTTGATGGACACAACGACGCCGCCCTTGTTCTCCTCGGTGACCACGCCCTCAACAGTGGTGTGATCCTCCTTGGCCTGCTCCACGTCTTCCCAGCTCTTGACAGTGTCAAGGCGCTTCTTGGAAAGGGTGACAACACCCTCCTGGTCGTTCACGCGCATGACATAAGTCTCAATCTCGTCGCCAACTTTTACCAGATCCTCGACCTTAACCGTAGGGTCGTCGGTCAGTTCGGACACCGGTATGTAACCGGCGTGCTTGGTGCCGAGATCAACGTAGATCTCAGTGGGCGTAATGCCAGTGACAACGCCCGTAACCTTCTCCCCTGTATTTAAAGTCTTGATCGATTTCTCCAGCATTTCAGCGAAGGATTCCTCGATCTCAATGTTTTCGTCGCTCATTTTGTCATAGACCTCCTTTATAATCCACTCAGGCGTGGACGCGCCCGCAGTGATTCCAATAGAAGCCTTCCGACACAGGGTGGAAGGTTCCAACTCTGCCGCTCGTTCGATCCAAACGACCTTGGGACAGAGCGCTGCGCACAATTCCGCCAGCCTTTTGGTGTTGGAACTTTCCCGCCCTCCGATGACGACCACAGCATCAGAATGCGCGGCCAGTGCCTGGGCCTCAGACTGCCGTTTATACGTAGCATTACATATTGTATCAAAAATTTTTAAGTTTGTACACTCTTTTTTTGCTTTTTCTACGCACTTATCCCAAATTGCCCGGGTGGAGGTGGTTTGAGACACCATAGTGACCGGCTGGCAGCGGTGTTCCGGCATTTGTTCCAGCCAAACCGACAGTTCCTCCACGCCCTCGAAGACCAGCGGGTGAACACACCAGCCTGCAATGGCCTCCACCTCTGGGTGGGTGGGGGTGCCGATAATGATAACCTGCCGGCCATCCGCCTCCGCCTGGGACACGATCTGATGGATGCGAGACACGTTGGGACAGGTGGCATCAATCAGAGGGCAGCCCTGCTTTTCCAGCGCTTCATAGGCCGCCTTTCCCTCGCCATGGGAACGGATGATGACCGCGGTACCGGGAGTTGCTTCCTCCGGGTTATGGATCAGCCCTACGCCCTGCTCCTTCAGGTATTCGATCACACTGTTATTATGGATCACCGGGCCCAGCATCACACAGGGCCGGCCTTCTGCCGCCGCCTGCTCCGCCATGTGGACCGCCCGGCGGACGCCGTAGCAAAATCCGGCAGACTTTGCCAACTCCAGCTTCATCGTCCGGCCTGAGGCTTCAAAGCCTCAATCCGAGCCATTACTTCGTCCGCAATGGCCCGGTATTCCTCAGGGGTGGCCCGCTTCCCAGCCGTCACCGGGTGATAGGGCTCGCCGATTACCACCTGGTTCCAGCGGAACCAGCGCTTTTCTGCTGGAATATAGATAGGCACGATGGGCACCCCGGTGCGCACGGCCAGCATAGCTGCGCCAGTTTTGGCGTCTCCCATGTCTCCGTCCTGATGACGGGTGCCTTCGGGGAAAATGAGCAGCAATTCGCCGTTTTTCAGATATTTCATGGCGGTTTTGATGGCGCCAATATCCGCCTGTCCACGCTTCACACCAAAAATGCCGCCCCACTTCAGAATCAGGCCGATGATGGGCCAGTGCATGACCTCCTCCTTGGCCATCACGTGGATCTGATGGCGCAGACCCAGGGCATAGGCCACAAACAGCGGATCGCTCATCCGGGTGTGATTGGCGCACAGCAGCGCGCCGCCCTCAGGGAAGTTCTTTTTATTGATGCACTTGGTGGGCTTGCAGATGCGGAATACCGGCCAAAGGACCAGATATGCCAGGAAATAAACAATGTTCATGCCTGCAAACGCTCCTTTACAATCTCTGTGAGGAGCGTCAGACTCTGCTCCAAATCCTTATCCGTGGTATCTGCCAGCACCGCGTCCTCCGCCTGACGCAGCGGGGCCGCCGCACGGTTAGTATCGCGTTCGTCACGCTCCTGTACGTCCCGGAGCACCGTTTCAAAAGGCGTCTCCTGTCCCCGCTCCTTCAGCTCCAGCCAGCGCCGGCGGGCCCGGGCCTCCGCATCGGCGGTGAGGAAGATCTTTACGTCCGCGTCGGGCAGCACCACCGTACCGATGTCCCGGCCGTCCATAATTACATCATGCTCCTTGGCTAGCGTCTGCTGCTGTTCCAGCAGAAAGGCCCGCACCTCCGGAATGGCGGACACACCGGAAGCACATGCGGAAATCTCATGCCGCCGGATCTCACCTGTTACATCCTCATCATTGAGATACATATGCTGCAAACCATCCGCTCCATAGCCCAGTCGGATCCGGATATCCTTCAGCAGCGGGATCACCGCCGCCGGGTCCGCCGGGTCCACTCCGGCCCGGAAGGCATACAAGCCTACCGTGCGGTAAATAGCTCCCGTATCTACATACAAATAACCCATCTTTTCTGCCAGGCGCTTGGCCAGGGTGGATTTTCCCGCCCCGGACGGCCCGTCGATGGCAATGCTCCTATGCTGCTTGCTCACAGCTCCATTCCTCCTTGACTCAGTGCCAGCTCTGCTGCACCCTGTCCCGCTGCCCGGCCGGTAGACCATGCGATTTGCAGGTTGAAGCCGCCGGTATAGGCATCCACGTCCAACACTTCACCGGCAAAAAAGACACCCCGTGCCTTTTTGGATTCCATGGTTCCGGGATTGACCTCCGAGACCTTGACCCCGCCGGAGGTGACGATAGCCTCCTCCACCGGCCTGGTTCCGGCAATGTCGATGCGGATGCACTTCAGCGTCTCCAGCAGTCTGCGCCGCTGAGCGCGCGTAATGGAATTCGCCTTCACATCTCCCGGAATACCGGTCAGTTCCAGCAGGACGGGCACCATCAGGCGGGGGGCCAGGCCCTCCAGCACATGCCGGAAATCCCGGTTGGCATTTTCCTCCAGATCCCGCAGGAGCCGTTTGTCCAGCTTCTCCTCGTCCAGCGCCGGCTTGAGATCCAGCAAAATGTGGTAGTGCTCATTCTCAAAGTCCCGCATGTGGGCGGAGGCTGTGAGGATCAGCGGCCCGGACAGGCCGAAATGAGTAAACAGCAGCTCTCCCTGTTCGGCAAATACTGTCTTCTTTTTCTCTGTTCTGACACGGATCGCCACATTTTTTAAGCTCAGTCCCTGCATTTCCGCGCAAAAAGACTGCTCCGCCACCAGAGGCACCAGAGATGCCCTGGGGGGAAGCAAGGTATGTCCGATGGACTGGGCCAGGGTATAGCCGTCTCCCGTAGAGCCGGTCAGCGGATAAGAGACCCCGCCGGTGGCCACCACCACCGCCTGGCAGGGATAGAACCCGTGCTCTCCGTCCACACCCTCCAGAATCTCGCCGTTCCGGCGCAGGGCTCTGGCGCGGTCCTGCACGATATGGACCCGGGCCCGGCGCAGGGCCAGCAGCAGTGCGTCGATGATGTCCGCCGCCTTGTCGGACTGAGGGAAAACGCGATTGCCCCGCTCGGTTTTGAGGGCAACCCCCTGTCCCTGGAAAAACTGCTTAACAGATTCCGGCGGGAACCGGGTCACCGCGCTGGTGAGAAACCGGCTGTTGTGGGGCACATTCTGCAAGACCTCGGGGGCCGTGCAGTCATTTGTTACATTGCAGCGGCCTTTTCCCGTGATGTACAGCTTGCGGCCCAGCTTGGGATTGCGCTCCAAAAGGGTTACAGACGCGCCTGCCTGGGCAGCGGCCAGTGCGGCCATGCATCCGGCGGCGCCGCCCCCGATCACCACTACCTCATTCAATGGTCCGCTTCCACCTTTTCATAGACATCGTATTCGTCCCAGATCCGCTCCAGGTCGGCGAAGGTCTTGGACAGGTCCTCATTCTTTTTCCGGCCGATGGAGACAATCAGCGCATTGATGAGGCTGAGTGGCGCCACCAGGGAATCCACGAAAGAGGCCATATCGCTCTTGGCCAGAAGCCGGTGGGTGGAGTATTGCACCAGCGGCGAGGTCTCGCTGTCGGTCAGGGCAATGGCGGTAGCGCCCCGGTCATGGGCAAACTGCATGGCCGACACCGTGCGGCGGGAATAGCGCGGAAAGCTGATGCCGATGATCACATCCCGCGGCCCGATGCGCAGCAGCTGCTCAAACACCTCGCTGATAGACGTGGTATGAATGATCGTTACGTGATCAAAAATCAGATTGAAGTAAAAGCCCAGGAAACTGGCCAGGGCAGAAGCCGAGCGTACGCCCAGGATGTAAATGTGCCTGGCACTGACAATGGCGTCCACCGCCTGGCAAAATTCCTCCCGGTCTGTCTCCTCCATGGTCATATGGATCTTCTCAATATCCGACTGCATCACCATGGACAGAATGTCGTGGTCGCCGATCCGGTTATTGGACACCTCGATCCGCTGGATGGAGGTAAGCTTGCTCCGAATCATCTCCTGCAGCGCCTTCTGCATGGCGGGATAGCCGTCATAACCCAGCTCCGCGGCAAAGCGCACCACCGTGGATTCGCTGACCTTGACCGTTTTTCCCAATCTGCTGGCCGTCATAAAAGCGGCCTTATCGTAGGATTCCAGAATAAAATTGGCGATCAGCTTCTGGCCCTTGGAAAAGGTACCCATATTGCTTTGAATCACCGACAAGATATCCATGGACATGACATAACCTCCCGGGCCCCGTTCCTCTTATCCGGCGGGCGCTCTCAAAAACGCATCTTACCAGATGCAAAAATTTCAGTACGTATTATGATACCGGTAATTCTTTAGAAAAGCAATCCCTTTTTGCAAGTAAGCATGACTTTCCTGCAAATCAGGTGCTTGTTTTTGTTTCATCTTCCAGCAGATGGGAAAGTTCTCCCGCTGTGAGCGGACGCCAGCAGCCGACCTTCAGATTGCCCAGGGTCAGGCTTCCTTCCCGTACGCGGCGCAGGCGCCGCACCTTCAGTCCAGCCGCTGCGCACATCCGACGAACCTGCCGGTTCCGGCCCTCATGGATGGTCACGGAAAGTACGCCTGCATCCAGTATCTTCACCTGGGCAGGGTGCAGAGGCACCCCATCCAGAGACAGGGGGCCCCGCAGGATGGGCAGGGCCTTCTCCACGTCGCCCTCAACCCAGACGTGATACTCCTTCTCCACCTCATGGCTGGGATGAAGCAGTTTTTGCGTCAGCTCTCCGTCATCTGTCAGGATGAGCAGCCCCTCCGAATCCAGATCCAGACGGCCCACCGGCCACACCCGTGCCCCGCAGCCAGCCACCAACTGAGCCACAGTTCTGCGGCCCTTCTCGTCTGAAAGGGTGGTCACATAGCCTCTGGGCTTGTTCAGCACCAAATAAGTACGTCTGTCCAGCGGCGGCAGCGGCCTGCCGTCCACACGGATTTCGTCCCGTTCCGGGTCAGCTCGGTCGCCCACCTTAGCAGTCTGGCCGTTGACCGTAACCCGACCGGCATCCAGAATGGTTTCCGCCGCCCGCCGGGAAGCCACGCCCCGGGCGGACAGGATCTTTTGCAGCCGTTCCTCCATTTTCTTCCTCTCCCGAAGCAAAGGTCTGCCGACAGCACGGCAGACCTTTGCTCATCTTTTTGTTACATTCCAAACAATCGGGCCAGCCAGCCCTTCGGTGCCCGGTCGTCCGACGCGCTGCTCTGATAATACAGGGGGGCCCGCAGGACGACCTCTGTCCCCAGGCTGCATATCAGTTCGCCAGCCGCTTCGCCTGCGCGTACCGGCGCCTCCGCCCGCTCAGGCAGGGAGACTTCCACCGACATCCGCTCCCCTTCCGCCAGCGGATAAAAAATATCCGTGCCCGTCCCTGCGGCAACAAAGCGCCCGAGGCTTCCGCCGCAGGGGATCAGCCAGCTCTGTTCACCCTCCACCGCCAAGGTCCTTGGGTAACTGGAAAAGCCGTAGTCAAACAGGGCGGCGTGATCCGACCAGTCGTTGGGAGCATTCAGGGTCACGGCAATCAGCTCCTGCCCGGCCCGCTTGGCACTGGACACCAGGGTGCGCCCAGCTTCGTCGGTATACCCGGTCTTCAGGCCGGTGCATCCCTCATACCGCCACAGCAGCTTGTTGTGGTTGGCCAGATAACGCCCGGCAATGGTAATGGTCTTTGTCCCGGCGATCCGGCGCAGCGTCTCCTGGGCCAGCACAGCCTGGGCCAAAAGGGCCATGTCTCGTGCAGTGGAATAGTGCTCCGGATCATCCAGGCCGTTGGGATTGACAAAGTGGGTGTTGGCCATGCCCAACCGTGCCGCAGTCTCGTTCATTTCGGCTACGAAGTCATCTACTGTTTCACAGCAGCTGCCGGCTACAGCCAGAGCCGCGTCATTGCCCGAGGAGAGCAGGAGCCCGTACAACAGCGCCTCCATGGTAAGCTGCTCCCCCGGCTTCAGATACATGGAGGAGCCCTCCACCCCTGTCCACTCCTGCCGCACAGTCACTTCAGCCGACAGATCCGGGCACAGCTCCACCGCCACCAGTGCTGTCATCAGCTTGGTAATGCTGGCAATGGGACGCCGCTCGTCCGCATTGTGGGCATAGAGTACCCTGCCGCTCTCTCCATCCATCAGGATAGCGGCAGAGGCAGAAGTGCTTACGCTCTCTACCGCAAGAGCAGGGGCGGTAAGCATGGTCGCTGCCAGGATCAAAGCAATCACACGTCTCAAACAGCATCACCTCGCATTGATGCTGCCAGTATGCCCGTTAAAACGCGGTGTTATCCCCCGCCTTTTTCTCCTGCTGCTTCTCTACAAAGCCTGTTACCTTGTCAATGACCTCAGGGACCATCTCCACCACACGGTCCACCGTGTTGCAGGGCGGCGCCGCCACAGGCATCAGCTTGACCGTGTCGCCCTTGATGATGAGAAAGGCCACGGGAGACAGGTTCATGCCCGCACCGCTGCCGCCGCCGAAGGAGTTGTCACCCTCCGGCTTCTGGTTTTTGGACACAAAATCACTGCCGCCGGAGGCAAAGCCCACCGTCAGCTTGGAGATGGGGATAATGGTAACCTCACCGGCGTTGATGGGCTGGCCGATGATGGTGTTTACGTCCGCGATCTCCCGGATCTTCTGCATGGTCGTGGTCATCAGATCGCCGATTGGATGCTGCTTTTCCATATTCAAACCGCCTCTTTCTGTACTGAATCCGTCCGCTTTTTCTTCTGATGCTCCGCCCCCGTGATCTGGGGCAGCTTGGGCGCCAGCCAGACAGCCAGCGCCAGAGCCTGTCCAATGGTGAGGGTTGCCGCCGCATCCAGACTGGCCGCCGGATGGCTGGCCTCAAAATCCACCTGGGTGCGGATGCGTCTGTCCACCACGTTAAAATTCTGCTCCACCAGGGGCCAAATCATACCGATCGCCGCATTGACGCCGCCGAAAGCCAGCGCCGCGCTGGCGGGGTCCGGCGCCGCAGCGGTCACATCCAGATAAATGCGGTCCAGCCGCACCTTCCGTCTGAGCCGTCCGGCAGCTTCGGCAATCAGAGGAAGCGCACGCCGGATCTGACCCAGCACATCTCCCCCGGACCTCTCCGGCTGCCCCTTTTCCTTTTCTTTTTCTTTGCGCTCCTGTTTAGGCCGCTTCTTCTTCCTGCGCGGCAGGACCGTCACCCGGACAGGCCCAACCTTCACCTTTACAGTCAGCCCTGAGGGCACATAGATCACCTGTACGCCCAGGCGGATCAGGCTGATGAGCACCAGCACCGCCGCAACCAGCGCCAGGATGATGAGCACCTTCATGACTGGGAGCCTCCCTCCGCCTCGGCAATCTCACGGGCGGCCTGTTCGATCTCGTCCTCCGTCACCTCTGCCCCTGCCTGCTCGGCCTGGAGCCGGGCCACCGCCGCCTGCATTTCCAGGGTCAGCTGGCCGTCCTCCGGGGCAGCGTTGGGCAGTTCCGGAAGCTCCTCCAGACTGGAAAGGCCGAAGGAGCGGAGAAAATTCTGTGTGGTACGATACTGGATGGGTCGGCCGGGCACAGCCAGCCGGCCGCACTCCTCAATGAGCTCCCGCTCCAGCAGCAGGCTCACGGTATAGGAGCTGTCTACCCCCCGGATCTGATCCACATAGGCCCGGGTCGCGGGCTGATAATAAGCGATGATAGCCAGCACCTCCAGCGCGGGCTGGCTCAGCTTGGCAGGCCGGCGGCTCTCAAACGCCCGCCGGATATTATGGGCGAATTCCGGCGCGGAGCACAGCTGATAGCTGCTGTCCAGCCGCAGCAGCCGGATGCCCCGGCGCTCATAACTGTAGTAGTCCGCCAGACGCTGGCACACGGCATCCGCCGTGCTCCGGTCGATATCCAGCGCCAGACAAAGGCGCTCCACACCCACCGGCTCTCCGGCGGCAAACAGGATGCCCTCAATGGCGGACTCGATTTCCTTCAATTCCATGATTATCCCCCATCCGCCGGTTCATATACATCGGTAGAAAATTCCACGTTCTCTCCATCTTCCGCCTCAGTACAGGTCACTGTGCAGTCTGTCTCGGTGCCCGCCAGGCGCAGGCGGCGCGCCTTGCACAGCTCCAGCACCGCAATAAAGGTAGCTACGATCTCCGAGCGGCTCCGGTTGCCCTTGAACAGAGCCCGGAACCGGGTCACCCCGAACCGTGTCAGCCGATCCAGGATCTCGTCCGCCTTGTCCGCCACCGGGTAGGGCTCTCGCCCCACGATTCCCTCAAAGGCGGCCATGGGAGGTGGCAGACGGTGGTCCACCCGGGCCAGCACGCTCTGCATGGCACGTAGCAGGTCGCCGGGCTGATGGACATACCGGTAGGTCTTGCTGACCGGCAGCACCTCAGGCGTCTTGGTCAGGTAGTCCCGGCCCACCGCATAGCGGTCGGACAGCTCAGGCACTACCGCCTTGATGCGGGCGAAGTTTTCATGCCGCTGATGCTCCTCCAGGGAGGCCATCAGCTGTTCCAGCTCAGACAGGGCTTCCTCATCGTGGATGGACAGCAGCATTCTCGTTTTGATAAAAACTAGCTGGGCGGCCATGGTCACAAACTCACTGGCCACTTCCAGATCCAGCTTCTTGCGCTGTTCCATCCAGGCCAAGTACTGTTCCAGGATCAGAGAGATCTGGATATCCTTGATCTCCATTTTATTTTTGGACAGCAGATGGAGAATCAGATCCAGCGGACCGTTGAAATCCTCCATATCTTCCCTGGTCTTCACTACTTTTTCCAGGTGATAAATAGGCGTCTCGATGCTGCTCACCTCAAAACAGTTTCAGGATAGCGGACACATCCTGGCAGATCCACAGCACATCCGCCGGCATGCCGGTCAGCGCGCACATTCCCTGAATGACCCGCACGATCAGAAAACTCAGCGGGCGGCTGAACACGCCCAGCATTACCAAAAGAAAAAGGGCGATGCCAATGTACCGCTCATAGCGCAGGATCTTGTAATAAACCGGTGTAGGCAGCAGGGCGAATATGATCTTGGAACCGTCCAGCGGAGATACAGGGATCAGATTGAACAGCCCCATGCCTACCCCCAGCAGAGCGATGTTGGAAAGGAAACAGAGCGCCAGCAGCGTCACATGGCTCACGGAAGCAAAATGCCAAATCAGTGAGGCCAGCGCCACTGCGGCCAGGGCGGTGAGAAAATTGGCCGCCGGCCCGGCCAGGGCTGTCAGCGCCATACCCTGCTTGGGCCGTTTGAAATAGCGCATATCCACCGGTACCGGCCTGGCCCAGCCCACTTTGGCAATCAGCATCATAGCCAGGCCCACCGGGTCCAGATGCTTGATCGGGTTCAGAGTCAGGCGGCCCGCCTGCTTCGCCGTAGGGTCCCCCAGCCGCCAGGCCACAAAGCCATGGGAGAGCTCATGCAGCGTAATGCACAACAGGGCTGCTGCCGCGCTGATCAGGAGCGTAACAAGCCCCCACCAATCCATGTGCTGGGCAAAGTCCGAAAAAGATGTCAAATCAAAAACCCTCCAGTGGCCTTTGGTCAACTGTATTGCAAGTTATTATAGCAAATCATGCCGGAAAAGACAAGGGCGGCCACCCATGGATGGCCGTCCTTGTCTGATATGGTCACACGATATGGTTGCGCAGGACTCCGATTCCGCCGATCTCCACCTCTACCACGTCTCCCGGGACCATGGGACCCACTCCGGCAGGGGTGCCGGTGGCGATCACATCGCCGGGCTCCAACGTCATGGAGGCCGTGATGAAGGCAATGATCTTGCGTACGCTGGTAATCAGCAGCTCGGTGTTGCTGTGCTGCACCACAGCGCCGTTCAGACGGGTCATGATATCCAGATGGGCCGGGTCCACCTCGTCAGTCACCACCGGACCCAGAGGCGCAAAACCGTCCATGTTTTTGCCGCGGGCCCACTGGCCGTCTCCCTTCTGGATGTCCCGGGCGGTAATGTCATTGAGACAGGTATAGCCCAACACATAGTCCAGCGCGTCCGCCTCAGACACATTCTTGGCCCGGCGCTTGATCACCACGCCCAGCTCCCCCTCATAATCCAGCCGGCCCACAAAGTCCGGCGCATGGACGGTGCCCTCCGGCACATTCAGGGCATTGGGCGCCTTCAAAAACAGCGTGGGCCGCTCCGGGTTGTGAGAGGCATCAAACATTGAGCGCATTTCTTCAATGTGGTCGTAGTAATTCTTTCCGACACACACGATCTTGGTAGCTTCGCAGGGTGCCACCAATCTGCACTCTTCCAAAGGCAGGACTGTCCCCTCGTAGCACAACTCAGAAAAAGGCGGCTCGGTCAGCAGGCGCACCTTATCCTCTTGAAGCACGCCCCACAGTTCCCCTTCGCCGTACTGAACCTTTACATACCGCATGACGATCCCTCCGCATGATCCAAAATCAGATTGAGCAGTTCCTGCTTTCCATCTCCCTTTTCAGCGGAAAAGGGAATAACCTTTACAGTTTCATCCAGACCAAGTGTTTCCCGGATGCGGGCAAGATTTGGTTCAATGTCGCTCTTGCGCAGCTTGTCCAGCTTGTTGGCCACTACAGCGAAAGGCTTGCCGCTGTTCTTGAACCACTCCGCCATAGTACAGTCGTCTGCCGTAGGCTTATGCCGGGCATCCACGATCATCAGCCCCAGGGTCATGAGGGAGGGATCGGCAAACCATTCCTCCATCAGACGGCCCCAGCGCTGCTTCTCCGCCAGAGATACCTTGGCATAGCCATAGCCCGGCAGGTCAACCAGATAAAAGGCGCCGTCAATCAAAAAATAGTTGATGTGTGTGGTCTTACCCGGAGCGGCGCCCACACGGGCAAAATTCTTTCTGTTCAGCAGGCGGTTGATCACCGAGGACTTGCCTACATTGGACCGCCCGGCAAATGCCACCTGAGGTAGGCGGTCACGGGGGAAATCCCCCGCCTTGGCAGCAGAACGGACAAATTCCGCTTTTTGCAGATTAACCGGCATAACAACCTCCTGTAATTGAAAATCCCTTTACATCTTTACGTAGTTCACTGTTTCAGACTGGGCCGCTCATTCCGGCGGACCGGCTCTGTTACGATCTGAGCTGGTTCTGCATCCCGACAGGCCGGTTCCAGCGAGAGTGCCTCAGCCAATACCGCGTCGATCTGTTCTGCCGCTACAAAGCGCAGACCGGAGCGCACCGTGGGATCGATCTCCTCCAGATCTTTTTCATTGTCGGCCGGAATGATCACTGTAGTAATCCCATTACGGTAAGCGGCCATGGTCTTCTCCTTCAGGCCACCGATGGGCAGCACTCTACCGCGTAAAGTAATCTCGCCTGTCATAGCTAGTTCTCGCTTGACGGGGGTGTTCGTCAACGCAGAGACCATGGCCGTGGTAATGGCAATGCCCGCGGACGGGCCGTCTTTAGGGACAGCCCCTTCCGGGAAGTGGATATGGATATCCTTGGTCTTATAGAAGTCTCCCTCAATCCCCAGCTGTTGGGCGCGGCTGCGGATGCAGGTCAGGGCGGTGTGGGCAGATTCCTTCATCACGTCACCCAGGTTGCCGGTCAGCTCGATCTTGCCGCTGCCCGGAACTACGCTGACCTCAACCTCCAGGATCTCACCGCCTACGCTGGTCCAGGCCAATCCATTGACCACACCCACCTGCTCCGACTGAGGCAGATGATCAGGATGATAGCGCGGAATTCCCAGATAGGTTTCCAGGTTCTTATCTGTAATGCTGACAGACTTCACACCATCTGAAACCACACGCATAGCGGCTTTTCGGCACAAAGCACCCAACTCCCGCTCCAGAACACGCACACCGGATTCCCGGGTATAGCCGCGAATCAGGGCGCGGATCGCGTCATCTGTCAGGCGGAGCTGTGCTTTGGTCAGCCCGTGGCGTTTAAGCTCCTTGGGCAGCAGGTGACGCCGGGCAATCTGGACCTTTTCCTCATCGGTATAGCTGCTCAGCTCAATGACTTCCATCCGGTCCAGCAGCGGACGGGGTATGGTATCCAGAGTATTGGCAGTAGTGATGAACAGAACATCGGACAGGTCGAAGGGCACCTCCAGGAAGTGATCGCGGAAGGTTCCGTTCTGCTCCCCGTCCAGCACTTCCAGCAGCGCGGAGGCCGGATCGCCCCGCTGGTCATTGCCCAGCTTGTCGATCTCATCCAGCAGCAGCAGCGGGTTGCAGCTGCCCGCCTGCTGAATGGCGGCAATCACCCGTCCAGGCATGGCTCCCACATAGGTCTTGCGGTGACCGCGGATCTCGGCCTCATCATGGACGCCGCCCAGGGAGATACGAGCCATGTTCCGGTGAATGGCTCTGGCCACACTGGAGGCAATGGAAGTCTTACCAACACCAGGAGGGCCAACCAGGCAGAGGATCTGCCCTTTCAGCTGGGGCGCCAGCTGCTTGACAGCCAGAAATTCCAGAATCCGCTCTTTTACCTTATCCAGACCGTAGTGGTCGGCATCCAGCACCTTGCGGGCTGCCTCCACATTGACCCGCTCCTTGGTCTTTTTGCCCCAGGGCAGCTCCAGAACGGTATCCAGATAATTGCGGATCACGGTAGCCTCCGCCGAACCAAAGGGCTGCTTCTCCAAGCGGCGCAGCTCCTTCTCCAGCTTTTCCCGCACTTCTTCCGGCAGCTTGGCGGCGGAGATCTGACGGCGGTAGTCGTCAAATTCCTGGTCGCCGCTCCCCTGCTGATCTTCGCCCAGCTCCTGCTGGAGCACCTTCAGCTGCTCACGGAGGACGTAGTCCCGCTGGCTGCGGGTGAGCTGATCCCGTACCTTGTTCTGCATCTCCTGTTCCAGCTCCAGGATCTCCACCTCACGGCGGAGGTTCTGGCTCAGCTTTTCCAGGCGGCGGACCGGGCGCAGCTCTTCCAAAATGACCTGCTTGTCCCCTGTCCGCATTGGCAGGTTCTGGGCTATGTAGTCGGCAATATAGCCGGGGTCTTCACTGGAGAGCACCGAGAGCAGGATGTCCTGCGTCATTTTGGGTGCCAGCTCGATGTAAGACTCAAACAGTTCGTATGTCTGGCGGATCAATGCCTCTGTACGTGCGGAACGCTTGACAGACACCTCCGCCGGGATCTCCTCCACCTGGGCCACCAGGTATGGAGCGGACTCTACCACATGGCACAGCCGCCCGCGGCTGATCCCCTCCACCATGACCCGGACATTATCGCCGGGCAGGCGGAGGATCTGCCGTACGTTGCTGATGGTACCGATGGTGTAGAGGTCGCCTTCCTGGGGATTCTCCACCGCCAGATCCCGCTGGGCCACCAGGAAAATGGTCTGCCCGCTGGTCATGGCCTCATCCAGTGCCTTAATGGAACTCTCCCGCCCCACGTCGAAATGGAGCAGCATATTGGGAAAAATGGTCAGACCACGCAAGGCCAGGGCCGGCATGGTAACCATGGTATTTGTTTGCATATGGGTACCTCCCTCATACGAAGACAGAAGCCAGGAACCGGAAGCTGCGGCTTACTCAGCAAGACCCGTTGCTCCGAATTCCTGACTTCTGTACTCCGCGTTCAGGCTTTGATCTGTTAGGATACGTTCCCCTTAGGGGCGGAACCGCCCTTCTCCGCCCGCAGGGAGGCGCCGCCCAGGCGGGGCCTTTGCGTACGGTCGGGATCGTATTCGATAGCGGGAGGCTGGTGGTCCCGGACACTCTCCGCCGTAATGGTCACTTTTGCGATGGTGGGATCGGAGGGCACATCGTACATGATCTGAGTCATGACTTCCTCCAGAACAGCCCGCAGGCCACGGGCGCCGATGCCCCGCTCAATGGCCTTTTCCGCGGCTTCTTCCAGCGCACTGGGCTCAAATTCCAGATCCACCATATCGTATTCCAGCAGCTTCTGGTACTGCTTCACCAGAGCGTTCTTGGGCTCGGTGAGGATGCGCACCAGCTGCGCCTTATCCAGCGCATTTAGGGTGGTAATCACCGGCAGGCGGCCCACCAGCTCGGGAATGATGCCGAACTTCAGCAGGTCGTGAGGCTGGATCTCCTTGAAAATAGCGGTGTTGTTTTTCTCTTTCTTACCCTGGATATCGGCGCCGAAGCCGATGGTCTTTTTGTCCAGGCGCTGCTCAATGATCTTCTCCATCCCGTCAAAAGCGCCGCCGCAGATAAACAGGATGTTCTTGGTGTCGATCTGGATAAACTCCTGGTGGGGGTGCTTCCGGCCGCCCTGAGGCGGCACATTGGCCACGGTGCCTTCCAGGATCTTCAGCAGCGCCTGCTGCACGCCCTCGCCGGACACATCACGGGTGATGGAGGTGTTCTCGCTCTTGCGGGCGATCTTGTCGATCTCATCCACGTAAATGATGCCCCGCTCCGCCAGCTCGATATCATAATCGGCGGCCTGGACCAGGCGCAGCAGGATGTTCTCTACGTCGTCGCCCACGTAGCCGGCCTCGGTCAGAGTGGTGGCATCGGCAATGGCAAAAGGCACCTTCAGGATGCGGGCCAAAGTCTGGGCAAACAGGGTCTTGCCGCAGCCGGTGGGTCCAAGGAGCAGAATATTGCTCTTCTGCAGCTCCACATCGTCTCCACCGCCGAAATAGATCCGCTTGTAGTGGTTGTATACCGCCACGGACAGGGCCACCTTGGCCTCCTCCTGACCGATGATATACTGATCCAGCACATCACGAATCTCCCGGGGCGTGGGGATCACGTCCGGGATGTCGGGGCTGATGGGCTCCTCCGGATCATAGTTGTCGTCCAGAATGCTCATGCACAGATGCACGCACTCGTTGCAGATATAGGCGCCGGGCCCGGCGATAATCCGGGCCACCTGCTCCTGGTGCTTGCCGCAGAAGGAGCATCTCACGCTTTTGCGTTCGTCATTTTTCGGCATGTTCCATACCTCAATGCTAGAAAATTCAGTCGTCCCACACAGGACGCCTGTATACGACACGGAGGGAGCAGGGCGTCCTCCCCGCTCCCCCCTGTTGGATTTTACCGCGAATAGATCACCTTGTCAATCAGGCCGAACTCCTTGGCTTCCTCAGCAGACATGAAGTTGTCCCGCTCACAGGCGGCGGTCACTTCCTCCACGTTCTTACCGGTGTTGTCCGCCAGGATCTGATTCATCCGCTTCTTGATGATCTCCAGCCGTTTCAGGTGGATCGCCATATCGGTGATCTGACCCTGGGTGCCGGCGGAGGGCTGATGAATCATGATCTCAGCGTTGGGCAGCGCCAGACGCTTGCCCTTGGCACCGGAGGACAGCAGGAATGCGCCCATACTGGCCGCCATGCCGATGCAGATGGTAGACACATCGCACTTGATGTACTGCATGGTGTCATAGATGGCCATACCGTCGGTCACGGAACCGCCGGGGCTGTTGATATAGAACTGGATGTCCTTATCAGGGTCCTGGGCCTCCAGGTACAGCAGCTGGGCAACGACCAAACTGGCAGTAGTGGCGTTGACTTCCTCTCCCAGGAAAATGATGCGGTCGTTGAGCAGCCGCGAGAAGATGTCATAAGACCGCTCACCCCGGTTGGTCTGCTCCACAACATAAGGAACTAAGCTCATGGTTCAGGATCTCCTTTATTTTGATGTCAGGGCGTTTTCAGCGCCCGGCCATCCCCCGATGGCGGGCAGTCACACACAAGAGTATGCCCGCTTACCGGCGCCTTATTCCTCAGTCTTCTCCTCGGAGGTCTCCTCGGTCTTCTTCTTGGTGGTACGGCGCTTCTTGGGCTTCTCCTCGCCCTCGGCGGCCTCACCAGCCTCGGCGTCCTCAGCCTTCTTCTTGGTGGTCTTCTTCTTGGCGGGAGCCTTGCCCACCTTGGCGGAATCATAGATCACCTGCTCGGCCTTCTTCATGGACAGTTCCTTGCGGATGTCGTCAGCGGCCACGGCCTCCTTCACCTTGTCCAGCTCCATGTGGTACTGCTCAGACAGGCGCTTGTACTCCTCCTCCAGCTCCTCGTCGGAGATCTGGATGTCCTCGGCAGCGATCACAGCGTTCAGAGCCAGGTCGCGGCGCACCCGCTCCAGGGCGGCAGCCTTGGCCTGCTCACGCATCATATCCATGGTCATGCCGGTCATGGCCAGGTACTGCTCGAAGGGGATACCCTGAGCCTGGATCCGCTGAGCCATATCGTTCACCAGGTTATCGGCCTCGAAGTCCACCATGGCGTCGGGGATCTCAACTTCCATATTGCTCATGACCTGCTCCAGGACAGCGGCCTCGAAAGCCTGCTTGGCCTGGTTCTCGCGGCGCTCGGTCAGCTTGGCGGCCAGGTCCTTCTTGAAGTCGGCCAGAGTGTCAAACTCGGACACGTCCTTGGCAAACTCGTCGTCCACGGTGGGCAGCTGCTTCTCCTTCACCTCGTGGACCTTCACCTTGAAGACCACAGCCTTGCCGGCCAGGTCGGCGTGATAGTCCTCGGGGAAGGTGATGTCCAGATCCTTCTCGTCGCCGGCCTTGGTGCCAACCAGCTGCTCCTCGAAGCCGGGCACGAAAGAGCCGGAGCCCAGCTCCAGGCTGTGGCCCTCGCCCTTGCCGCCGTCGAAAGGCTTGCCGTCCAGGAAGCCCTCAAAGTCGATCACCACGGTGTCGCCGTTCTGAGCCTCGCGCTCCACGGTCACCATGCGGGTGGCGCGGTTGATGTAGGGCTTGAGCTCGTTGTCAATGTCCTCGTCGGTGACCTTAACCTCTTCCTTCTCAGCGGTCAGGCCCTTGTACTCGCCCAGCTTCACCTCGGGACGAACGGTGACCACAGCCTTGAAGGTCAGGCCCTCCTTGCCCACGCTGACGATCTCCACCTTAGGCCAGGCCACGGCGTCCAGCTTCTCCTGCTCCACGGCGTCGGCATAGGCCTGGGGATAAATCTCATTGATGGCGTCTTCATAGAACACACCGGAGCCATACATGCCCTCGATGACCTTCCGGGGAGCCTTGCCCTTACGGAAGCCGGGGACCATGATCTTGCCGCGCTGCTTCAGATAAGCCTTCTGGACAGCGGCCTCAAACTCCTCCGCACCGATCTCGATAACCAGCTCTACGGTGCTCTTCTCCTGTTTCTCGACGCTCTTGACATTCATGTTGTTTACTTCCTCCTGTCAGCCTCGGCCGCCGCCCAAATGGGACGTCAGAGGCCATCTTTCGCGTTATCCGCTATATAGTATCAGATACGGCGGAAAATTTCCATACTTTTTTTGAATTATTCGCAGATTTTTTGCGGACGGAACCCTGTGTAGTCCGCTGACACCAGGTGATATTCCACTTTTCCCTGAAGTCCCTCTACCGCCAACCGGTGGCTGCCGCCATGGAGATGGCCGTAATAGCACCGCTCCACACCGTACTGTTCCAGCAGAGCGATGATCTCTGGACAGCGGTAGCCTTGATAGAGAGGCGGATAGTGGAGGAAACACAATTTTTTCTTATCACCTGCCGCCTTCAGGGACGCTTCCAGCCGGATCAGCTCCCGCTTGAATACCTTCTGGTCCCCCTTTTCTTCATAAAACCAGCCCCGGGTGCCACACAGGGCGTACTCCCCGTATTCATAGCAATTGTTATGGAGAATATGCAGGGTATTCCAGTCATGTTCAGCAAAAAAGCGGTTCATTTTGGACGCTGTGTTCCACCAGTAGTCGTGGTTGCCCTTGAGCATCAGCTTGCGCCCGCCGGGCAGGGCGTTCAGGAAGGCAAAATCCTCTGCCGCCTCCTCCAGGCCCATGCCCCAGGACAGGTCGCCGCAGAGCACCACTGTGTCCTCCGGGCCAACCTGTTCAAAACCGGAGCGCAGCTTGTCCACGTACCCCTCCCAGCCGCCGCCGAACACGTCCATGGGTTTGTTGGAGCCCAGGGAGAGGTGGGTATCTCCGATCGCATACAGTGCCATTCAGCGCAGCATCTCCAGCACCTGGTCCACCATGTGCTCCTTGGCGACGCTCTGCGTGAAGCGCACGGACTTGTCCTTCAGCGCGGCCAGCGGCGCGGGCGCGGGGATTCCGGTAAGCTCGGAGAGCTGATCCAGCACATCGGTGCCTTCCGCCAGCTCGGTCACACCCAGGGCGCCCAGCACATTGTCACAGAACTTGAAGGGGCTGGCGGTGGACACCACGATGGCGGGGGTCTCATCGCCGCTTTCCTTCCGGTACTGATCCAGCACGTCGAAAGCCACCGCGGTGTGGGGGTCGATCAGATAATGGTGCTCCTTCCACATGGCTCCGATGACCTTCTGAGTCTGGGTGTCGTCGCAGCAGCCGGCAGAGAACAGTTTGTCCATCTTATCCTTGATGGCCTTGCTCACCTCATACCGACCGGACTTGCCCAGCTCGGCCATATACTCCCGCACCTGGGCATCATCATGCCCGGACAGGGCAAAGAGCAGACGTTCCAGGTTGGAGGAGATGAGGATATCCATGGAGGGGGACATGGTGTTATAGAAGGTACGATTGCGGTCATAAGTGCCGGTCTTCAGGAAATCGGTCAGCACATTGTTGGCGTTGGAGGCGCAGATCAGCCGCTTGATGGGCACACCCATCTCCCGGGCATAGTAGGCCGCCAGGATGTTGCCGAAATTCCCGGTGGGGACGCAGACATTGACCGGGTCGCCCTTCTGGAGCTTTCCATCCCGCAGCAAGTCACAGTAAGCGGAGATATAATAGACGATCTGAGGCAGTACCCGGCCCCAGTTGATGGAGTTGGCAGAAGACAGGAAGAAGCCCCGGCCAGCCAGCTGCTCCCGCAGGCTCTCGTCGGAGAACAGCTTCTTTACGCCGGTCTGAGCATCGTCAAAGTTGCCCACAACGGAGCAGACGCCCACGTTCTCCCCTTCCTGGGTGCTCATCTGCAGCTCCTGGATGGCGGAGACGCCGTCCTTGGGATAGAACACCAGGATGCGGGTCTTGTCCACGTCCCGGAAGCCCTCCAAAGCAGCCTTACCGGTATCGCCGGAGGTAGCCACCAGGATGCACACTGTCTTCTCCTCCTGATTTTTCTTCAGAGAGGCGGTGAGCAGATGGGGCAGCATCTGCAGGGCCATATCCTTAAAGGCACAGGTGGGGCCGTGCCACAGCTCCAGGCAGTAGGTATTGCCGTCCACCTGACGGACGGGCGCCACTTCCTTCACATCAAATTTATTCCCGCCATAGGCCTTGGAGGCAAATGCCGTCAACTCGGAGGAAGTGAAGTCATCCAGATAGGAATTCATCACATAGACCGCCCGCTGCTGATAGGACATGTCCTTCATGGTGTCCAGCGCATTGTGGGACAGCTTGGGCAAAACCTCCGGTGTCATCAGGCCGCCATCCAGGGCAAGGCCCTTCTCGATGGCCTCTGCCGCCGTGCGCCGGTCCTCCTTGTTCCTCGTGCTCACATAATACATACTTCGCTCACAACCCTCATCAGATTATTGAAAAACAGATCTTGAATCAGCGCTTCTGGGTAGTTGCGCTGTAATAACCGCTCATACAGCACCGTCCAGCTCTCTACGCCGGTAAAGCCGGCAGGCAGACGACTGCATCCGTCCAGGTCGCCGCCCAGGGAAATGTTACGGGCTCCGCCCAGTTCCAGCCAGTGCTCCAGATGGGAAAGCACTGTATCCACGTCCGGGTCATCCCCTAAAAACTCTGCATAAAGGTTCAGGCCCGCCACGCCGTTATGGTCTATTATGGCAGTAAATTGCGCATCGGTCAAGTTCCGGGGCTGAGAAAATACCCCTCTGGCATTGGAGTGGCTGGCCCAAAAAGGTCCGGAAAGCGTCTCTGCCACGTCCCAGAAGCCGGGATCAGACAGATGGGACACGTCCACCAGCACCCCCAGTTCCTCCGCCTTGCGCACGAAGGATTTCCCCTGGTCCGTCAGCCCTCGCCCAGTCTCCTCCGCGTTGGTGCCGGAGAGTGGGTTGACATGGTTCCAGGTCAGATTCACCGACCGGACGCCCAGAGCATAAGCCTCCTCCAGCCGCTCCGTGGAGCAATCCAGCAGTTCCGCACCCTCCACCGACAGGAAGGCCGCCATCTTTCCGGCGGTAAAAGCAGCCTCCGCCTCTTTGGCCGTGCGGCAGTGGGTTATTACCCCGGCATTGGCCTCCATCTCCCGCCGGAACAGGTCATACTCCAGCTGAAAGATCTCCCGAAAAGACATGCCTGGAAAATCCTCCGGCTGGCCGAACAGAGCAAAAAACTGCGCGTATTTCTGATACCTGCCCGCCCGTTCCAGATCCACGTGATACTGGTTCCGGGCAAAGCCGCCGCCAAACTGGCGGCACATCAGCACCGTGTCACAATGGCCGTCAAACAGCTCCATGCTTCCCGCCTTTCTACCAAAACGCGTTTTCCCAATAGTGAAACTCCGGTTTCTGGGTAGCCATACCCTGTGGAGCGTAAATCTCCGCCACATCGAACCGTGGCTGAAGGGTCTGCTCCGGATGCTCTGCCAGATACCACTGAGCAGTAGTCCGCAGCTTTTCCTGTTTCCGGCGATCAACCGCCGCCCGCCCCGGCGCAAAAGCGGCGTCCTTTCGCAGCTTCACTTCTATAAAGCATAAATACTTGTCATTTGTTGCAATCAGGTCAATTTCACCAAATCGACACTGATAGCCAGCGGCGATCACCCGGTAGCCCATCTTCCGCAGCTGCTCCGCCGCCAGGGCTTCACCCCACCGGCCCAGCAGCCGCCGCTCTCCCCCGCTCACAGCTTTTTCAGAAAGCTGCGGCGGTGGATGGGACAGGGTCCATACTCCCGCAGCAAATCATAGTGGAGTTTTGTGGGATAGCCCTTGTGTTTCTCAAATGCATATCGGGGATATTGCTCCGCCATTTCCTCCATGTATCGGTCACGGCTCACCTTGGCCAGAATAGAAGCCGCCGCGATAGACGCAGACAAGGATTCTCCCTTTACAATCATGTCGTGAGGTGTAGTAACAGCTCCAGACTTGCCGTGATCCCGGTTCCCGTCCAGAAGCGCAAAGTCAGGTTGTACAGCCAGTTGGTCAATGGCCCGCTGCATGGCGTTCATCCGGGCACTGAGAATATCGGTAGCGTCGATCTCCTCCGGCTCCACCCGGGCCACCGCCCAGGCCACCGCCTGAGCGGTGATCTGGTCGTACAGCATATCCCGCTTTTTAGGGGTCAGCTTTTTGGAGTCGTCCAGGCTGGGTATCACCAACTCACGGGGCAAAATGACAGCGGCGGCATATACTGCACCTGCCAAGGGACCGGCTCCCGCCTCGTCACACCCGCACACGCGCTCATGGCCTTCTGCCCAACAGTCCCGCTCCAAAACCCAGAGGTCTCTCTGTTCCTTCATGGGGCAACTTCCTCCGGCGTCTCGAGTGTAAAGTTCCCCAGCTTTCCGCTTCTGTACTCTTCCAGCAGCACCCGGGCCATACGTTCGGTGTCCACTTCGCCGCCGGAAATCAGAAAGCCCCGCTTGCGGCCGCATAGCTCCAGCAGCTCCCATCCGGCCAGACCGGGCTCCGGCTCCACCTTGTAACGGGCGGTCAGCGCCTGGGGATAGCGCTGGCCCAGAATCTCCATCAGATGGCAAGCCAGGGTCTCCAGATCCATGATCTCATCCTTGACTGCACCTGTAAAGGCCAAATGCATACCAGTGGCTTCATCCTCAAACTTGGGCCACAGAATACCGGGGGTATCCAGCAGATCCAGGCCGGGGTCCACGTTGACCCACTGCTTACCCCGGGTGACGCCGGGCTTGTTCCCCGCCTTGGCCGACTTCTTTTTGGCCACCTGGTTGATGAAGGTAGACTTGCCCACGTTGGGTACGCCTACCACCATAGCCCGCACAGGACGGCCCACCAGGCCCTTGGCCTTCCACTGCTCGATCTTGTCCTTTAGGGCCGACTTGATAGCCGAGGAAAACTGACTAACGCCCTTCCCGTCCCGGGCATTGGTCTCCAGTACCCAGCTGCCGCGGCTGCGGAACCAGTCGCCCCACACCTTGTTCATGGCGGGATCGGCCTGATCCGCCCGGTTCAGGATAATGAGCCTGGGCTTATCACCAACGATTTCGTCAATATCCGGGTTGCGGCTGGAGATGGGAATGCGGGCGTCGATGATCTCCACTACCAGATCCACCAGCTTCAGATCCGCCTGGATCTGCCGCCGGGTCTTTGTCATATGGCCGGGATACCATTGAATATCCATATCCCCGCCTCCTTTCCAATGCTGTGTTTAATAGAATCCATTATACTCAATATCTTGTGGTTTGAAAAGAGAATGCCACAAAATTTTAAACAAAAAAGGAGAGGCGATGCCTCTCCTTTTTGTGCTGGCAGAATCAGATGCGCTCCTTGACCTTGGCGCTCTTGCCCACGCGGTCACGCAGGTAATAGAGCTTAGCCCGACGGACCTTACCCTTGCGGACGATCTCGATCTTATCCACTGCGGGAGCATGGATGGGAAACACCTTCTCCACGCCTACGCCGTAGGACATGCGGCGCACAGTGATGGTCTCCTCGATGCCGCCGTGCTTCTTGGCAATGACGGTGCCCTCGAAGACCTGGATACGCTCGCGGTTGCCTTCCTTGA
>CALWXT010000031.1 GCA_944385575.1 uncultured Flavonifractor sp.
CCGGAGGAGGTGACCACGTGGGTGGTGAAGGTGGAGTTGTTGCCGCCGCCGTGCTCGGCATGGAGGGTCAGGCAGATATCCAGGACGTGAGCCTCCCAGAAGGAGTAGGAGGAGTCCGCCCGCAGCAGGGAGAGGATGTTCTCCGCGGTGGACAGCTCGGGCCGGGGCGCGTGGATGTACAGGCTGCTGCCGCTCTTATAGTTCCAGGCCTGGTAGCCGTACACACTGAGCATGGGGAACAGGGAGATGAGCTGGACACACTGGCGCATCACATTGGGCAGGGAGATATCGTCACACTGGTCGTCATAGGAGGCCAGATTGAGGACGCTCCGTGCCAGAGAGTTCATAATATCATGGCTGGGAGCCTTCAGGATCACGTCCCGCACGAAGTTATTGGGCAGGGAGCGGTAGTAGGACAGCTGCTTGGTGAAGCTGTCCAGCTCCTCCTGGTTGGGCAGGTGGCCCAGCAGCAGCAGGTAGGCGGTCTCCTCGAAGCCGAACCGCCCCTCATTCAGGGCGCCCTCCACCAGCTGCTCCACATCCACACCACGATAGTACAGCTTGCCGTCGCAGGGCACTTCCTCCCCGTTGACGATCTTCTTGGCCACAATATCGGAAACTTCGGTCAGTCCGGCCAGCACGCCTTTGCCATTCAGGTCACGCAGGCCCCGCTTTACATCGTACTTCACAAAATCGTCGGGATCAATGCTGCTATTCTGCAGGGTCTGAGCCGCCAGCGCTTCGATCTCGGGGGTGATGTCACAATAATTCGGATTGCTCGCCATAGAAAACCTCCATTCTCATTCGTGCCAACGCGGTCTTTGCCGGCCGCGACATTTCGTGAATGAAATGATATCATAAAATTGTTACCATTTTGTGAATCCGCGCCCATTCTTTCCTGCAAAAAAACGGCGGAGCAAGCTCCGCCGTTTTCCGGTTCAAAATAGATCTTTTTTCTTCAGCAGAATACCGGCAATCACGATGATAACCGCGGCAATCACCAGCGGGATCCACCAGAAGTGGTCCAGCGGCAGGCCGGTGGTGATGTTCATGCCGTAGAAGCCGAAGATAATATTGGGAATGGTCAACAGGATGGTGATGGAGGTCAGTACCTTCATGATCACGTTCAGGTTGTTGGAGATCACGCTGGCAAAGGCGTCCATCATACCCGAAATGATGGAGGAGTAGATGTTGGCCATCTCGATGGCCTGGCGCACCTCGATCAGTACGTCCTCCAGCAGGTCGTGATCCTCCTCATAAAGGGTAATGATGCGGCCCCGGAGGATCTTCTCCAGGGTGACCTCATTGGCCTTCAGAGAGGTATTGAAATAGACCAGCGACTTCTCCAGATCCAGCAGCTGAATGAGCTCCTTGTTCCGCTGGGACTTATAGAGCTGCCGCTCCATATAGTTGTAGATCTTGTCGATCTGTTTCAGGTATTGCAGGAAGCGCTTGGCCACTTGCAGCAGCATGTAAAGGATAAAGCTGGTCCGCTTCTGGGTCTCAGCATTGCGCACCAGGCCGTCCTGGAAGTCCTTCAGAATGGAGGTCTCCTTCAGGCAGACGGTGATGATATGCTTCTGGGTGACGATGATGCCCAGAGGCAGGGTGGAGTACACCACCGCATCGTCCTTTTCCACCGAGGGCACGTCGATGATGATGAGGGTCTGCCCGTCCTCGGTGTCGATACGGGAGGTCTCCTCCTCGTCCAGGGCGGCCCGGAGGAAGGAGGGCTCCACGCCCAGGGTCACCGCCACGGTATTCAGTTCGTCCTCACTGGGGTAGGTCAGGTTGACCCAGCAGCCGTCCTGGACGGAATCCAGCCGGGTCATTTTTCCATTGATGGTTTTGTAGATGGAAAGCAATCCGCTCACGCCTTTCTGGGCGCGGGAAAAAGGGCAAAAAAATCCCGCACAGCCCGTTTCTTGCCGTCCAAGCGGCACAGCCGCCGGACACACGGCGATGCAGGCGTGCGCTTCTCACCGGTCGGGCCGGTCAGACAGGTCGCCTATGCGCCGTGTTAAGTACATTGCACGCTCGACTCAGAGGGTCACCGCTCACGGCGCATATCACTCCCTTGTTTCCAGTATCGTTACCGTTCTGATTATATGCCTTTTTCCGCCGGATTGCAAGGCTTCCGGCCAAAACGCCGCGCGGCATTCAGCCGCGCGGCGTCTGTATGTTCCTGTACTGCTCAGCGGCCCCGGTTGAAGATCTTGAAGATGTCCTCAAACGGGTCGTCCTCGGCAGGCGCCGGGGCGCTCTGCTTCTCCTCCTGGGGCTGCTGGGCCTCCGCCTTCTTCTCCGCAGCGGCAGAGAAGGGCTTGTTGGGCATGGTGCCCTCCCGCTCCTCAAAGCCGGTAGCAATAACGGTGACCCGGATCTCGTCCTCCAGGGTGTCGTCGAAGGCGGCGCCGAAGATGATGAGCGCGTCGGGATGGGCGGCCTGCTGCACCAGGTTGGCGGCAGTCTCCACTTCCTCCAGGCCGATGTCCATGGAGCCGGTGACATTGACCAGCACGCCCTTGGCACCGTTGATGGAAGTCTCCAGCAGAGGGCTGGAAATAGCCATCTTGGCGGCCTCCTCGGCCTTGTTCTTGCCGGCAGCGCGGCCCACGCCCATGTGGGCCATGCCCGCATTCTGCATGACGGCAGTCACATCGGCGAAGTCCAGGTTGATGAAGCCGGTATTCTTGATGAGGTCGGAGATGGACTGCACCGCCTGGCGCAGCACATCGTCGGCGATCTCAAAGGCGTTGGCAAAGGTAATCTTCTGGTCGGTGGCAAACTTCAGCCGCTCGTTGGGGATGATGACCAGGCTGTCCACCCGGGTACGCAGCTCCTCGATGCCCTTCTCCGCCTGCAGCATACGGCGGCGGCCCTCGAAGTTAAAGGGCTTGGTGACCACGCCCACGGTGAGCAGGCCCATCTCCTTGGCGATATCCGCCACGATGGGGGCTGCGCCGGTGCCAGTACCACCGCCCATGCCGGCGGTGATGAACACCATGTCCGCGTCCTCCAGCGCCTTGGAAACGGCGCTGCGGCTCTCCTCGGCGGACTTGCGGCCTACCTCAGGATCGCTGCCCGCGCCCTGGCCGCCGGTGAGCTTCTCACCGATCTGGATCTTGAAAGTCGCACTGGAAACGGCAAGCGCCTGCTTGTCCGTATTGACTGCAATAAAATCCACACCCTTGGTCCCGGACTTTACCATCCGGTTGACCACGTTGTTGCCGCCTCCGCCTACGCCGATAACCTTAATGGTAACGACATTATCGGGACCGGTATCCAGCCCAAACGCCATAACTGCTCCTCCTATGTGAAACGAATTCGTTAATTTTGTCTTATGCAGGGGAAAAATGTGCTATCTTGTATGGTCTTCTTCCAAAGAGCCCATATCTTGATTTATTTTAGCGCTCTTTTGCCTGGAGGTCAATAGTTCCCGCCGGATTTCCGCAAAGTTTTGGAACATTCTCGTCCCAAAGACCACCACCGCAGCCAGATACAGCGGCAGGCCCAGGTTCTGGCCCAGCCAGGTGAGGAAAATCGCGATGACGGCGTTTCCGATGGTACCGGAAAGGAACATATCCAGTTTGAATTCCCCGGCGATCCGGGCGCGGAATCCGCCCAGGGCGGAGTCCAGCGCCGCCAGCAGTCCGGCGGCAGCGTAGAGGGAATACTGGCTGGGTATGGTCCAGGGGAACAGCAGCCCCGCTGCCAGGCCCACCAAAAGCCCAACGATTTCCAGCATCAGCCCTCACCTTCTTCCTCGCCCGGCGTCACGCTGTGGGCGTATTGATAATCTACCGTGCCGTTATACTTGGGGATGAGCAGCAGGTCGCTGGCCGTAACCTTTACCGTGATGCCCCACTGGCTCAGCACGTCAGCCACGCCGTTGCGCATGGTCATGGCGCTGTACAGCGTGTCCGGGTCACCGATGGCAAAGATCACATAAGGGGCGGCGTACCGCCGGCCGTTCACCGTCACCACCGCGCCGGTGCAGCGCACCTCGCTGGTGGCCAGGATCCGCTCACCGTTGAGGGAAATGGCCTCCGCTCCGGCGGAGCGCAGCTCGTTGATGACCGACAAAAGGTCATTGTCGTGGATGAGGTAATCAGCTTCGTCGCCGGTGACGTTGGTGGAGGAGGAATCCTCCAGGATCACCGATACGCCGGGGCCCTCCACATCGGTGAGGCCAGCGGTGATCTCCAGCTTGTCCAGCTCGGCCTTCAGGGCCTCGCTGCCCGCCTCGCCGGAGGCGGCCTGGTCACGATAGAGGGCCAACTCACTCTGAAGCTGCTTCACCTGGTCCTCCAGGCCGTCCTTCTGATCCATCAGCTCGTTGTAGAGGCTCTGTAAGGTCTCCAGTCGTGCAGCATTGGTGGCGTCCGCCGCACCGCTGAGCTTGACGCTGCGCAGCTGGGCCGCCAGCAGGAAGCCCACCACAGCGCATACCACCATCACGGCCAGCTGGCCCCGTTTGCGTCCTTTATTCTTCATTCGTTTCTTCTCCCTGGGGAGTCTGGCTTACTTCGGGTGTAGCCGTGCTCTCCGTCTCGCTGTCGTCCGTCTGGGCCGGTTCCTCTGTTGTTTGTCCGGGCATCCAGCGCTCGGGCAGCAGGTGAGTCTCCCGTCCCTCATAATTTTGATCCAGAGTGCCGGTGCGGGGGATTCCCCGCTCATCCATGCTCTCCAGCGCCCGCTTGAGCTCGTAGGTCTCCTGATCATAGTCCCCGTTCAGTGGGAAGATCACCGTCAGGTTTTCTCCATATCCGAACCGGATCTCATTCTCACTGCTCAGATCGATGAAGCTGGTCAGGCTGCCCGTCATCTGGCGGCCCGCGATGGCGGTGAAAAATTCCCGCAGCCGGTCCAGCTTGTTCTGCTCCTCGGGATTCACCGTCAGACGGTTGCCTACTGTGGCATCCACCGGCGTCAGGCCCAGAACCTCAGGCAGTCCCTCGGTAATGGAGGAATCCCCCGCTTCCAGGATCTTGCACCGGTGATCCAGCAGCCAGCAGGTACCCTCGCTCTCGATCCAGGCCACCGGCGTACTCTCGGTCACCTGGAAGATCAGAGTGTCCGGCAGCTTCCGGTTGATAGACAGATCGTCCACATAAGGCAGGCGGGTCAGGATTTGAGAGACCATTTTGCCCTTGTTCAATGTAAACAGGTTGTCCCCCTGCTGTACACCGGAGGCGGCGATGATCTCCTCCGGGGTATAGCGGCTGTTGCCCTCCACTACCATGGTGTTCACACGGAAAAAGACCACACAGCCTGCCAAAATGGCGGCGAAGATGATCAGAGTGGACAGCAGCTTATAGAGGAAGCCGAAGCGTCCCCTGTTCCGCCGCCGTCCCTTTCTGTTTCGTCTCGCCGCCATTCCACTGGTCTCCTGTCCTGTATTCTTTGGTTCTCTCTATACTATCCCACAAAAAGGATAAAAAAGTCTAAAGAAGCTCTTACGATTTTCCTGCCGTTTCCCGAAGAATGCGGGCCCCCAGGGCGCTCAGGTCGCCTTCCAGACACTGATAGCCCCGGTCAATATGGTGCAGGCCCTCCACACGGGTCTGTCCCTCCGCACCTAAAGCGGCCACCACCAGGGCAGCGCCGCCCCGCAGGTCGGTGGCCCGTACCCGGGCGCCGTGGAGCCGGGGCACGCCGTACACCACCGCCACACGGCCCTCCACACGGATGTCGGCGCCCATGCGGCACAGCTCATCCACGTGGCGGTAACGGCTTTCAAACATGTTTTCCACAAACACCGTGCAGCCACTGCCTTTGCACATGGCCGCCATCAGAGGGGCCTGGGCGTCGGTGGGAAAGCCGGGATAGGGGGCGGTGCGGATGGGCCGGACGCCCTTCAGGGGCTTGTCACAGGTCAGCGTGATCCGCCCCGGCTGGCTGCGCACCGTGCATCCCGCCTCAGTAAGCACCGCCGTAACGGTGGACAGGTTCCGCCAGTCCACACCGGTGACCTCCACATGTCCCCCGGCGGCGGCCGCCGCCGCCAGATAGGTGCAGGCCACGATCCGGTCCCCCATGACGGTATAGGAGCCGCCGTGCAGGGGGGCGCCGCCTTCTACGGTAATGACCGAGCTGCCTGCACCCCGCACCCTGGCACCCAGGGTCAGCAGGAAGTTTTGGAGATCCACGATCTCCGGCTCCCGGGCGGCATTGGTAATAGTGGTTACCCCGTCGGCGCACACCGCTGCCAGCATGGCGTTCTCGGTGGCTCCCACGCTGGGGAGGGACAGCACGATATCCGCTCCATGGAGCTTTCCCTCACACAGCAGCCCGCCCTCCGTCTCCACAATGCGCCCTCCCAGGCTGCGGATGGCCGCCAGGTGGAGGTCAATGGGCCGGGGGCCCAGCTCACACCCGCCGGGGGCGCACATTTTGGCCCGTCCCATCCGGCCCAGCACCGCGCCCAGGAAGATCACCGAGGAGCGCATCTCCCGCATCAGCTGATCGGGCACGTCCCAACGCCCGGGGGCGGAGGCGTCCACCACCACGGTGCCTCCCTCCCGCCTGGCCGTGCAGCCCAGATGCCGCAGGATGTCCAGGGACGCCTCCACATCGGACAGATCCGGGCAGTTATGGATCACGCACTCCCCCGGGGCCAGCAGAGCGGCCGCCAGAATGGGGAGCACACTGTTTTTTGCCCCATGGATCTCCACGGAGCCGTCAAGAGGGCGTCCGCCCTCCACCAGATATGTATGCATAGGCCATCCTCCGCACTTCGGTTTTGGTACGCCATCCTATGCGGAGGATGGAATGAGGGTTCATTTCCGCTTTTTCTGCCCCAACAGGCCGGAGAGCACGGAATAGATCTGCTCCGCCGCGTCGGCCACCGCCATCTCCCGCAGGGCGGCCGCCATAGCCTCACGTCTGGACTTGTCGTTCAGGATGGAAGCAGCCGTCTGAAACAGCTTCTCTCCGGAGCACTCGCCCTCAGGCAGCAGCACCGCGCCGCCTGCCTGCTCCAGCACCCGGGCGTTCTTGGTCTGGTGGTCAGCCACCACGTTGGGCGAGGGTACCAGAATGGAGGGCTTGGCAATGGCGGTAAGCTCGGAGATGGTGGAGGCGCCCGCCCGGCAGAGCACCAGGTCGGCGGCGGCCATCACCACCGGCATGTCGTAGATGTACTCCCGCACGTCTATGTCCGGTTGGTTTTCCACACCCTTGGCCTTCAGGGCCTGACACACGGTCTGGTAATCCCGGCCCGCTCCGTGGATGTGGTGGAAGGGCACACCCTGCTCATATTCCAGGGAAATAAAATCCACGATCTGGCGGTTCATCTCCTCGGCGCCCAGGCTGCCCCACACCGAGAGTACCAGAGGCTTCTCGTCGGTAAAGCCCAGCTTGGCCCGGGCCTCCTTCCGGGTATACTGGAAGAAGTCGCTCCGCACCGGAGTACCGGTGACAACCACCTTGGAGGGATCGTCGTAGTGGTTCCGGCTCTCCTCAAAGCCCACCATCACCACGTCCACCACCTTGGACAGAGCCTTGGTGGTCAAGCCGGGGACGGCGTTGGACTCATGGACAGCGGTGGGGATGCCCCGGGCCGCGGCGGCGTTCACCACCGGGTAGGAGGCATAGCCGCCGGTACCCACCACCAGATCCGGCTGGAACCGATCCAGAATGGCGTTGGCCTGCTTCTTGGACTTGTTCATGTTCAGCAGGGTCTTGACATTGTGGCCGATAGCCGCCGGGGTAAAAGACCGGCGGAAGTTGGTGATGGTCACCGTCTCGATGGGGTAGCCTTCCTTGGGGACCAGCCGGGTCTCCATGCCGCCGTCGGCCCCCACGAACAGCACCTCACAGCCCTGATTGCGGGCCTGGAACATCTGGGCCAGAGCCACAGCAGGATTCACGTGTCCCGCGGTTCCGCCGCAGGTAAAGAGGATCTTCATGCTTCCACTTCCCTCTCAAGCATTCTATTCTTGTTTTGGCGCCGGAATTTGTCTGGATACCGACAGCACCATGCCCATCTCCGCCAATTGGATCATCAATGCCGTACCTCCGTAACTGAAGAAGGGCAGAGAGATACCGGTGGTAGGCAGCAGGTTGGTAACCACCGAGATATTCAGAAAGACCTGCACCGCCAGCAGGGTGGTGATACCCACCACCAGCAGGGCGCCGAACCGGTCTCTGGCGTGGACGGCCAGCCAGTAGCCCCGGATGATGAGCAGCACGAACAGCAGGATCACGATGGCCGCGCCAATGTAGCCCAGCTCCTCACAGACGATGGCGAAGATAAAGTCGTTTTCCGGCTCAGGCAGGTAGAGGAATTTCTGGCGGCTCTTGCCCAGGCCCAGACCCAGCAGGCCGCCGGAGCCGATGGCGTACAGGGACTGGATGATCTGATAGCCGCCCTCCTGCCGGTAAGCCCACGGGTCCTTCCACACCAGGATTCGGGTGGACTGATAGCCCTGCATGGACAGGGCCAGCAGCAGACCCATGGCACCGCCGCCCAGCAGGAACCAGTAGAACTTGATACCGGCGGCAAAAAGCACCGCCGCCGCACCTGCCAGGATGAGGATGGTACCCGACATGTGGGGTTCCAGCTTCATGAGGAAGACGATGACCAGCAGGATCAGACCGTAGGGGATCAGCTCCAGGAACCCGATTTTGTCCAGCCAGCCCACAATACCGCTGAGATTGGAACGGGGACTGAGCCGGATGGGCTTTTCCGTGTTCCGTTTGCTCAGTCGGGCGGAAAAGTACATGATGACGGCCACCTTGGCAATCTCCGAGGGCTGGAAGGTACCCAGGCCGGGTACCGCGATCCACCGGCGGACACCGTCGGCACGGTTGGTGTGAATACCGGGGATAAGCACCGCGATAAGCAGCAGGATGGCCAGACCCAAGGCAAACACCGACATCCAGCGGAACGTCTGGTAGTTGATCTTGGAGATCACGTACATGATGGCCAGGCCGGCTCCGGCAAACAGGGCCTGCCGGAGGAAGTAGTAGGCCGGGTCTCTGCCCTCATAATAGGCCGTGGCAAAGGAGGCGGAAAAGACCATGATGACGCCGATGCCGGTCAGCAGCAGCACCAGCATAAGGAAGGGCAGATCCATCGGTCCCCGGGCCAGCTGCTGCTCCATGGTCAGGTCGCGCTTGCGTTTTGCCAAAGTCTTTCGCCTCCTTCAGCGGAAAAGCCGGATTCAGGCCCAGCGGCCCATGACCCCCCAAAAGGCCACCAGGCAGGCCAGCAGGGTAATGCCGGTAAACACCGTTACCAGCTTCACCTCGCTCCAGCCGCCCATTTCCAGGTGGTGATGCAGGGGCGCCATGCGGAAGATCCGCTTGCCGTGGGTGAGCTTGAAGTAGCCCACCTGGATGATATCGGACAGGGTTTCAGCGATGTAGATGATGCCCACCAGGATGAGCACCAGGGGGATATCCAGGCCAAAGGCCAGGCCGCACACCGCGCCGCCCAGGAAGAGGGAGCCGGTGTCGCCCATGAACACCTTGGCGGGATGGAAGTTATAGATGAGGAAGGCCAGCAGGCCGCCCAGCAGGGCGCCGGAGAAGATGCCCAGCTCATAATGCTCCCACAGCACCGCCACAGCGGTGAAAAAGATCATTACAGGCACCGTCACACCGGCGGCCAAACCGTCGATGCCGTCTGTGATGTTGACGGCGTTGACGCAGCCTACCATCACAAAGGCGGCAAATACCATATAAAGAGGCCAGGGCACAGGGAAGGTCACCTGGACAAAGGGAATGTAGAGGTCGGGCGTCAGATACCCGAAATTCCGCAGCAGCACGGTAAACAGCACGGCGGCCGCCAGCTGAAGCAGGAACTTCTGGGGGGCGGTCAGGCCGGTGTTCTCATGCTTCTTTACCTTAAAATAGTCGTCGATATAGCCGATGACGCCGAACACCAGGGCAAACAGGAGCACGAAAATCCCGCCCAGGATCCCGTTTTCAAGATCCGGCCAGCTCAACACGGCCACCATGACGACGGTACCGAAAATGAACATAAGCCCGCCCATGGTGGGGGTACCCTGCTTGGTCATGTGCCAGGTGGGGCCGATCTCCTTGATGGACTGGCCCGCCTTCATCCGGCGCAGCACGGGGATCAGCCACCGCCCTGCCAGAGCGGTCAGCACAAACGACGCCACAATACTGATGACGATCCTCAACATCTCTTTTGAACCTCCAAAGCCTCTCACAGCTCGATTTGATCCGTTCCATTCAGACCGGGTAGGTATTTTATCACAAACTGCCCATGCTTTCTACTTAAAATAGTAACAAACTTCCTTGTCTATTTGGCGAACCAGGCGGCAATTTCCTCCCGTTCGTCCAGGTGGTGCTGCACGCCGTTTATCTCCTGATAGGTTTCGTGGCCCTTTCCGGCCAGCACCACCGTGTCGCCGGGCCTTGCCAGGGCGAGGGCCAGGGGAATGGCTTTCCGACGGTCCGGCTCCACACAGCGCCGGGCCGGGGCGTCCTCCATCCCCGCCAGGATATCCTGAATGATGGCGTCCGGATCCTCAGTGCGGGGATTGTCGGAGGTAACCACCGCCACATCGGCCAGTGTCCCGGCAATGGCCCCCATTTTGGGCCGCTTGGAGCGGTCCCGGTCGCCGCCGCAGCCGAACAGGCAGATCACCCGTCCGCTGGTAAAGTCCCGGACAGTGGTAAGCACATTCTCCAGGGCATCCGGGGTGTGGGCATAGTCGATGAGGACGGTGAAGTCCGCCGGCACAGGCACTACCTCCACTCTGCCCTTCACCCCCCGGGCGGAGGCCAGCGCTCCGGCGCAGTCCGCCAGGGGCAGGCCCAGCACCACGCCGCAAGCGAGCACACCCAGGGCGTTGTAGACGGTAAATCCGCCTGGAATGGCCAGTCGCACCCGGGCGATGGCGTCCATGGTCACCGACTCAAACTCCACCCGCTGGGGAAACAGCCGCAGGTTCTTGGCGGTCAGATCCGCCTCGTCCCGCCGTTCGGAGTAAGTAAACACCGGGCAGGGCGCGGTGGAGGCGTAATACCGCCCCGCCTCGTCGTCCAGATTGAGCACCGCCGCCTCGCACTGGCGGAACAGCAGGCCCTTGGCGTCCCGGTAGGCCTCCATGGTCTTGTGGAAATCCAGGTGGTCCTGGGTCAGGTTGGTGAAGATGCCCGCCCGAAAGGTGATGCCGTCCAGCCGATGGAGCACCAGGGCGTGGGAGGACGCCTCCATCACCACATGGGTGCAGCCGGCGTCCACCATGTCCCGCAGCAGCTTCTGCACCTCCCAGGACTCAGGGGTGGTACGGTGGGCGGGGAGGATCTCCTCCCCGATCATGTTCTGGTTGGTACCAATAAGGCCCACTTTGGCCCCAATGGTCCCTTCCAGCATGGCTTTCAGCAAATAGGTTGTGGTGGTCTTTCCGTTGGTGCCGGTCACAGCCAACACCGACAGCTTCTCCGCCGGATGGCCAAACCAGTTGGCAGAGACGGCGGCCAGGGCCCCGCGGGGCTCCGGCGTCACCAGCCATGGGCCCTCCCAATCCGGGGGGCGGCGGCAGAGTACCGCCGCCGCCCCCCGTTTCAGGGCCTCATCCATGTACTTGTGTCCATCTGTCTTGTATCCCGGCAGGGCCACAAACAGGCAGCCGGGGGTCATGGTACGGGTGTCATAGCTGATGCCGGATATTTCCACATCCCCAACCCGCCGGTCCGTGATGGGGACCGACATAAGCAGTTGGTTGAGCTTCATGAATGCACCCTCCAAATCGTCGCCGCAAAGTCCGCATCGCTTTGTTCGGGCTGACGCCCAAACTGCGCTTCGCTTCCTTGCGGCTCCTCTCCATGGCAAACCCGTTTCACTGGGCTTTGCCATGGTGCAAAAACGGCTTCACCGTTTTTTATCACAGGCCAGAGCCTCCGCCGCCGCTGGCTGTGGAGTCGCTGAAGCGCACCTCGATGGCAGTGCCGCGATCCACCAGCGTGCCGGCCGCTGTGGCCTGCTCATAGGCAGTGCTGGCGCTGTAATCGGCGGCGCCAATGGCCTTCAGGTAAAGGCCGGCGTCCTCCATCTTCTTCTGGGCCTGCTCCAAAGTGAGGCCCACCACACTGGGTACCTGCACCTGATCGGTAGGCACCTCCTCGCCCATGTAGAGCACAACCTCGCTGCCGCCGGGGATGGAAGCACCTTGGGCGGGAATCTGACCGGTGACGGTGTCACCGTCGCCCACGGTGCGCAGGGTCAGGTTGTTCTTCTTCAGGGTGGAGGTGGCGGTGGCCAGGTTCATGCCGGTGACGTTGGGTACCAACACGTCGGCGGTGGCCGAGTAGGTCTTCTGCACGCCCAGATAGTCCAGGATGTTCTCCAGCAGCTCGCCGGCCATGGGGGCCGCCATATTGCCGCCGCTGATGTACCAGCCGCCGGCGGTGGAGTTGGCGCCGGGAAACGCAGGCTTGGGATTGTCATAGGCCAGCAGGATGATGACCTGGGGATCGTCCGCCGGGGCAAAGCCTAGGAAGGAAACCAACGTATGATCTTCCTCCATACCCACCTCAGAAGATCCCGTCTTTCCACCGATGCGGTAGCCCTCCACCCGGGCGTTCTTTCCGGTGCCGCCGTCCACCACCTTCTCCAGGATGGTGCGGCAACGCTCGCTGGTCTGCTCGCTGACCACCTGCCGCACCTCGGTAGGCTCGGTGTGCTGAACCACATTGCCATTGGCGTCGGTGACCTGGCTGACCACGTAGGGCTTCATCAGGTGGCCGCCATTGACCACCGCCGCAGCTGCGGTGAGCATCTGGATGGGGGTAAGGTTCAGCCGCTGGCCGAAAGAGGCGGTGGCCAGAGAGGAAATACCCTCCGCGCTGGTGAAGAAATCCCGGCTCCAGATCAGGCCGGCGCTCACCGGGTCGTTCTTGGGCTCGCCCTGCATGTCAATGCCAGTAGGCTCCAACAGGCCAAAATCTTCCAGATAGTCATAGAATTTCTCCGCGCCCAGCCGCTGGCCGATGGCGATGAAGGCCGGGTTACAGGAGTTGGCCACCGCTTTGGCCAGGTCCTGGTCTTTGTGGCCTTGCCGGTCAGAGCATCGGATGGTGTAGCCCGCCACCTCTACACTACCGGAGCAATAGAAGTGGTCGCTCTCGCTGACCACGCCCTCTTCCAGGGCGGCAGCCAGCACCAGGGACTTGAAGGTGGAGCCCGGCTCGTAGGTGTCGTTGATAGCTCTGTTGCGCCACTGGGTCAGCTGGGCATTGTATACCGCCGCGCTCACTGCCTGGTCATAGGCCTCCTGGGAGGTAGCGCCCTCCTCCAGGGCCTTCAGATAAGCCTCCTCCTTGGTGTAGCCGCCGTTTTTCACATCCTCGATGTACTGTAACAATACCGGATCGGAGACTTCACGGTAATTGTTCAGATCATAGGTGGGAGAGTTGGCCCAGGCCAGAATCTCGCCGGTGTTGGGGTCCATGGCAATACAAAAGCCGCCGTCCTGCACCTCGAACTGTTCCACGCCCTTTTTGAGGATGCTCTCACAGAAGGACTGGATGGTGGCGTCAATGGTCAGGGTCAGATCGTCGCCGTCGGTGGCATCATAGTAGTCCTCAAACCAATAGAGCATCTCGGTACCCACGCCGTTTTTGGCGGTGACCACACGGCCGGTCTCACCGGAGAGTTCCTCCTCATACAGGGCCTCTACACCGTAGGCGCCGGTATTGTCTACGTTGGGGTTGACAAAGCCGATAACCTGAGCAGCCAGACTGCCCTTGGGGTAGTACCGCTTACTGGTGGGCATCAGGTAGATGCCGCTGATGTGGTTTTCGGTGATAAACGTCTGAACCGCGTCCGATTCCTCCGGCTCTACCCGCCACTTGATCATTTCGTACAGAGAGTTCTCCTTGGCCAGCCGGGCCAGGATGTCATCCACCTCCAGGTCCAGGATGGCGGCCAGATTCTCCGCAATGAACTGATTGGTAGGCTCAGGATAGTCAGGAGGATCCTTTCCCTTCTCCTTGGCTTCCTCCACTTTATCCTGGTAGGCCTCCTGGCAGGCAATGATTTCCTTGGGGGAGAGCTGCACGTTGTACACCGTGGCGCTGAGGGCCAGCGGTGTGCCGGTGGCGTCGTAGATGGTACCCCGGTTGGCCTCCACCGTGCTGTCCTTGGTCTGCTGGTCTGCCACCAGCTCCCGGTACTTGTCATATTCGTCGATCTGGATCTGCCAGAGTCGGAAAAACAGCGGCACAAACACCGCCAGGCCGAAAATTCCCATCAGGATCAGGGTACGGATCAGGATGGTACGGTTGGCCCGCCGGTCCGGCTGCTGCCGGATCACCCGGTCTTTCTTTCTGTACGCCATGACTGGTCACCTCGCTTGGGTCGTTCCGCCGGCGCCGGCGGATAGTTACAGCGGAGGGCGTAAGAAAATTTCTTTTCTTACGCCCTCTCTCGTCCGTTTTCGCTTCATGCGGGTGGGCTGCCCGGCGGCAGCCCGGTTTTCTCTTTATGGGGTCTGCAAATCAATATATGGCTGAGTTCACCGGAAATATTCCACGATTTCATTGGCAATGGACTTCAGGCTGTCCAGGAAGCCCTGGGCGCCGCCGGTGGCATCCTCCTGATTGAACAGGGTCACAGAATCGGGCTCGGAGAGATCCACATAAATGGTCTGACCATTCTGAGGCTTGACCATGGTGCCATTGGTCGTCATATCCGCCTCGATGCTCTCCAGGTCGTAGGCCAGCTCATACTGGGCCCGCAGCTTGGCCTCCTCGGAACGCAGCTCAGTCATCTCGCTTTTCAGGTCCACCACCTGCTGGGAGATCACAGCCAGATTCACATAGCTGTACAGCAGCAGTACGGCAAACACGCCGATGGCCAGGAAGCCCACTACGGCAAAGGGAGCCACACGGCCCGCCTCCCGCACGCGAACCTTGGGACGGGCCACCACCCGCTCCTTGGGACGCACCATGGGACGGGGCTGAAGGACCTCCTCGCTGGGAAGCTGCCGCACCGCCGAGCCATCATAGGCCTCATAGGGGATGTCGTTGTATCGGTTGTATCGCGCTCTGTGCTTTACGGCAGTCGCCATGCCTGCGTCCACTCCATTCTCCTTGGTATGCTTACAGCTTTTCCGCCACCCGGAGCTTGGCGCTGCGGGCTCTGGGGTTTTCCTCCAGCTCCGCCGCTCCGGAGACGATGGGCTTTCGATTGATCAGCTTGATCTGGGGCTTTTTCCCGCACACACACACGGGAAAGTCCGGCGGGCAGGTGCAGCCTTTTGCAAATTCCGCCAGTGCATTTTTCACGATCCGGTCCTCCAGCGAGTGGAAGGAAATCACCGCCAGCCGCCCGCCGGTCTTCAACCGGGGCACCGCGGCGCGCACCATCTTGTCCACCGATGAGAGTTCGTCATTCACCGCGATGCGAATGGCCTGGAAGGACCGCTTGGCCGGGTGCTGCTTCTCCCGCAGGGCGGAAGCCGGCATAGCCGAACGAATGACCTCCACCAATTGCAGCGTTGTCTCGATCCCGCCCTTGTCCCTGGCCCGGACGATGGCTCCCGCAATGGCGGGGGCGTACCGCTCCTCCCCGTACTGCCAGAGGATGCGCCGCAGCTCCTCCTGGGGCCACTCATTGACCACCGTCCGGGCCGTCAGGGTATCGGTCTTGTCCATTCTCATGTCCAGGGGGGCGTCCGCCATGTAGGAGAACCCCCGGGACGGGTCGTCCAGCTGGGGGGAGGACACCCCCAGGTCAAAGAGCATACCGTCCACCCCGTCCAGACCCAGTCCGTCCAGAATGGCGTCCAGCTCGCCAAAATTGCTGTGTACCAGGGTCACCTTGTCCCGCCAGGGGGCAAGGCGCTCCTCCGCCGCGTCCAGGGCCGCCCGGTCCCGGTCCACGCAGATGAGCCGGCCGCTGGTCAGCCGTCTGGCAATCTCCCGGCTGTGGCCCGCCCGGCCCAGGGTACCGTCCAGGTAAATCCCCTCCGGCCGGATGGCCAGCGCCTGGATACACTCCTCCAGCAGCACCGGCTTGTGGGTATAGCTCTGCTCGCTCATCAGAATCCCAAAGCCTCCATACAGGCCGACATCTTCTCCGGCGTCATTTCCTCTTCCTCCTGGGCCTGCCAGGCGTCGGCACTCCAGATCTCCGCCCGGTCATGGACGCCGATGATGACCACATCCTTGTCCAGCCCCGCGTACTTGCGCAGCTTCTGGGGGATGACGATACGGCCCTGACTGTCCAGCTCACACTTGGCGGCGTTTGCAAACAGAGGCCGCATGGCTTTAGACTGGCTCATGGGCAGGGAGGCAAATTTTTCTGTAAACCGATCCCAGGTAGACTGGGGGTAGATGGCCAGACAGGCGTCCACGCCCATGGCCAGATAGAAGGTAACGCCCAACTCCTCCCGGAGTTTGGCAGGAATGAACAGGCGGCCCTTGGTATCGATGCTGTGCTCGTAAGTACCGGTCACGCCCTTCACTCTCCTCCACTTTACTGGTCTGAGACGGTTTTTTGCCCCACTTCGCCCCACTTTCTTCTTTAGTATAAATGCTCTGTAACAGAATTGCAATAGTTTTTTCTTCTTTTTTAAGTAGAAAAATGCCCGTTTTCCCTGCGAAACACCGGATTTTCAGCATGAAAAACATACGTTCGACTTTCCATCGTTACAAATGGAAACAAAAAACCACCATACCTTGCGGTATGGTGGTCAAAAAGCACCAGATTTCGATATTACGTAAACAGCATTATTCGTCAGTGGCGGCGTCATAGGGCTGCCGGCCGGTGGCAGCGGGAGCCCCGGCCAGGGCGCGGAACCGTGCCCGGGACTTCTTAATCTCGTCGTAGGCCTCAGCCACCGCCTCCTCCGTGCGGCGGAGGGCATCCTCACAGTAATCGTTGGCGGCCTTGCGCAGGTCGCGGCTGCGCTCCTCGGCGGTGCGCAGCATTTCGTTAGCCTTCTGCTTGGCCTGGGCCAGCACCTCATCCTCGGCCACCATCTGCTTGGCCTGATCCTCCGCCTGCTTGCGGATCAGCTCGCCCTCCCGCTTGGCGGAGTTGATATACTCCGTCCGGGCGGCAATAAGCTTCTTGGCCTCAGCCAGCTCCATGGGGAACTGGGCGCGGATCTCATCCAGCAGATCCAGGGCCTTGTCCCGCTCCAAAATGCACTTATCGCTGCTCAAAGGCATGCTCTTGGCCTCGTCGATCATTTCAAAGAGCATGTCCAGTAATTCATCTACGCCGGTAGCCATCAGCTATCCCTCCTGCTGTCCATTTTCCGCTGTACGTCCTCGATGATCTCCCGGGGGAGAAAATCGGTCAGGTCGGCCCCGTAGCGGGCCATTTCCTTCACCACACTGGAGCTGATGTAGGTATATTTCGTGCTGGAAGGCAGAAACATGGTCTCCAGCCGGGGATTGAGCTTACGGTTGATGAGGGCCATCTGCAGCTCGTTCTCATAGTCGGACACCGCCCGCAGGCCCTTCACCAGCGTGCAGGCCTTTCGCTGCCGGGCGTATTCCGCCAGCAGTGTGGAGGAACAGTCCACCTCCACATTGGGCAGCCTGGCCACTACCTTGCGGATGAGCTCCACCCGCTCTTCCGGGGTAAACAGCCCCCGGTTCACCTTTTCCGAGTTGACCAGCACGCACACGATCAGCTTATCGAAGCAGACGGCGGCGCGCTTGATGATATTCAAATGCCCCAGCGTAATGGGATCAAAGCTGCCGGGGTAGATGGCGGTTTTCATGTGGGCTCACATCCTCATGCCGGGGAAAGGGGGTCTCAGGCGTCCCGGTGGTACAGCGTGATCTTGATTTTGCCGTAGCGGTAGTCCCGCCCCATCCGATAGGGCGCAGGCAGCTCCGGCAGGGCCGCTTCCGCGGCACTTTCGCAGACTATTATACCATTTTCCGTCACAATGTCAATCTTGGCGATGGCCGACAGGGCTTTTTCCAACATTTCGGTACCGTAGGGCGGGTCCAGGAAAATGAGGTCAAATTTCTCCCGGCAGCCGGTGAGGAAGGCCAGATAATCCCCCTGGATTACCTTGCCCTGCTCTGCCAGCTTCGTGTGGGTCAGGTTTTCCCGGATGACGGCAGCGGCCTCCTTCCGCAGGTCCACAAAGGTGCAGTGGGCCGCACCCCGGGACAGGGCCTCAATGCCCATCTGGCCGGTTCCGCCGAACAGGTCCAGCACCCGCCGGCCCTCGATATCAAACTGAACGATGTTAAACACCGACTCCTTCACCTTGTCGGTGGTGGGCCGGGTCTCCATGCCGGGCAGCTCCTTCAGCTTCCGCCCCCGGGCAATTCCGGTAATCACTCTCATGTGGATTCCTCCCCCTGTTGATGAAAATAGTCATATACCGCCTGGGCGGTGTTTTTGGGCACCACTTCCGCCAGCTGGGCCTGGGTGGCCTCCCGGATCTTTTTCACACTCTTGAAGTGCTTGAGCAGATCGGCCCGCCGCTTCTCCCCCACGCCGGGGATCTGGTCCAGCACCGAACCCTTCACCCGCTGGTTCTGCTGCTGGCGGTGGAACTCGATGGCAAAGCGGTGGGTCTCCTCCTGGATCTGTCCGATGAGAGAGAAGATGGCCTGGTTGCCTTGAATGCCGATCTCCTGCCCCTCCGGAGTGACCAGGGCGCGGGTACGGTGGCGGTCGTCCTTCACCATACCGAATACCGGGATGGTGAGAGCCAGATCATTCAGCACCCCCACCGCCACTCTGGCGTGGTTCTCGCCGCCGTCAATGAGCAGCAGGTCGGGCTTGTCCGCAAATTTCTCATCCCCGTCCAGATAGCGCTGGAACCGGCGGCGGAGCACCTGATCCATGGAGGCGTAGTCGTCGGGGCCGTCCATATCCTTCAGCTTGAAGTGGCGGTAGTCACGCTTCAACGGCTTGGCGTTGACGTACACTACCATGGATGCCACAATGTCATCGGCACCCTGGTTGGAAATATCGTAGGACTCTATCCGCCGGGGCGGTCCGTCCAGGCTCAGCATGTTCCCCAGCAGCTCCAGCAGCTTGCTCTGCCGTTCCTCCCGGGTGGTCCAGCGCTCCACTTCCTCCACCGCGTTGGTGTTGGCCAGGCGGATCAGGTCCATTTTGGCCCCCCGCTGGGGCGTCACCAGCTCCACCTTCCGGCCCGCCGCCTCGGAGAACATGCGCATCAGGGGCACCTCATCCTCCAACTCACAGGGCAGCAGGATCTGCCGGGGCAGGTTCCCCCGACCTCCGTAATACTGCCGCACCAGGGCGGAGAGGATGTCCGCCGTATCTTCCTCGATGGGCGTCTCGATCAGGTCCCAATCCTTGGCGGCCAGTTCGCCCTCCACGAAGTGGAGCACCACAAAACAGCTGCGGGTGGCCTCTCCCTTGTGGAAGCCCACCACATCGGTATCCGCCAGGGAGCCCGCCACCACCTTCTGCCGCTTGCCCAGCAGCTCAATGGCCTTATACCGGTCCCGCAGCTCGGCGGCCTTCTCAAACCGCAGCTCCTCCGCCGCCAATTCCATCTCCGCCTTCAGCTCGTCCCCCACCTCCTGGAACTTGCCTTCCAGCAGACGGATGGCCTGGTCGATGGCCTCCCGGTAGCGACCCTGGTCCATTTCTTTCCGGCAATAGCCGTCGCACTGGCCCATGTGGTAGTTGAGGCAGGGCCGCTCCTTCCCGATATCCCGGGGGAATTTCCGGTTGCAGGAGGGCAGTTTTAGGGCGATGCGCAAAGCGTCAATGATATTCTGGGTGTTGCCCCGGCTGCCATAGGGGCCAAAATACCGGGCTCCGTCCTCGGCAGCCTTGTTGGCCAGGGAAAATTTAGGGTACTCCTCCTTCACCGTCAGGCGGATGTAGGGGTAGCCCTTGTCGTCTTTGAGCAGGATGTTGTACCGGGGCTGGTGGCGCTTGATGAGGGAGTTTTCCAGCACCAGGGCCTCAAACTCCGAATCGGCCACGATCACGTCAAAGTGGTCGATCTGGCTCACCATGGCCCGGGTCTTCTCCGTGTGGGTGGCCAGGTTGGCAAAATACTGGCTCACCCGGTTTTTCAGCGCCTTGGCCTTGCCCACATAGATGACCGTGTTCTTTTTGTCCTGCATGATATATACGCCCGGCTTCAGCGGCAGGGCATGGGCTTTTTCTTTCAGTTCGTCAAAGGTCATTACATGCCCTCCTTTCTGCAACATGCAGCTGCTATCTCATCAACGTATAAAACACACAGGACAGGGTATACCCAAATCCGTTTGTAATCCCATGGGCGATCATGCTGGCACCCACACTTCTGGTCTTCCAGGCAATGAGGCCAAGGGCCAGCGCACCCAGCGGCACCGCAAGGAAAGCGGAAATATTGCTGCTTCCCACATAGTAGGCGTGGCCCACCGCGAACAGCAGCGCCTGGAACAGCCAAATCCAGTGATCCTTCCAGCCACACTTGCGCAGCCGCCCCCACAAAAAACCGCGGAACAGCGGCTCCTCAGCCGCGGCGGCATAGTCCAGCTGATAGAGCGACCCATACAGCAGTCTTCCCGCAGAAGGAAGCGCCGATAAATCAACCACCTGCGCACTCTGAAAGGACAGCACGAAGGCCGACACGACCGTCAGCGCCGCACCCGCCAGCACCGCCGCGCCGATGCAGCCCACTGTCCGGCCCACGCCCCGTCGGGGCAGCACCGGCCGCCGGATGAGCAGCGCCACCAGGAGTATCACCGTAAAACCCGCTTTGATCTCCTGTCCGGGCAGAGCATAGCCGCCGGCCATCCTCCCGACCAGCACGGCAATGGGTGCGTCCAGCAGCAGCACCAGAGCCAATCCGTCCACATGGTACTCCGCCAGCCGCTCCCGCTCCAAAAAAATCAGAAGGCATGTCAGCAGGCAGGTTCCCAGCTCATAGACAACGATCACCACATCGTCCCCGGGGACCAGAAATCTGCCGAAGATCAGCCACGGAAAGCGCAAGAGCAGTAAGCCGGACAGCAAGATCCAGAACAGGTATCGCTCCGCGCTCAAACTCTTTTTCGTCTCCATATTGTACCCCTGCTATCAAAAAAAGCGCCGCAATGCGGCGCTTTTTTCTTTCGCTTTTGACTTACTCAGAGAAATTGGAGGAGATCAGCTCAATCAGAGCCTCCACCGCTTCCTTCTCATCGGGGCCGTCTGCAATGAGGTTGATGGAAGTCCCCTTGACGATCCCCAGAGAAAGGACGCCCAGCAGGCTCTTGGCATTCACTCTCCGCTCGTCCTTCTCCACCCAGATGGAGCTCTTAAACTCGTTAGCCTTCTGGATGAAGAACGTGGCCGGTCTGGCGTGCAGTCCGACCTGATTATTCACGACTGCCTCTTTCATATACATAAGCGTTTCCCCCCAAGATGCATTCGCATACTTCGTATAATAGGATAACAAATTTCTCCCAAACCGTCAATGACAAAATGCACAAATTCCGAACAGGAAACTGGTTTGATTGACGAAGATGTTTTATTTCAGTTCGGCGATGGTCACACCGTCCTCCCCTTCGCCGTAACGCCCGGGGCGGAAGGACTTCACATACCGGCTGCGCTTGAGGTGATCCCGCACCGCCTTGCGCACCGCGCCGGTGCCCTTGCCGTGGATGATGCGCACCTCGTTGAGCTTGCCAAGCACCGCGTTGTCCAGGAACAGATCCAGGGCGCCGATGGCCTCATCGGTCATCATACCCCGCAGGTCCACCTCCGGAGAGGCGCCCAGGGAGCGCAGCTTGTGCTCAGCCCGCTGGACCACCTTTTTGGCGGCTTTGATGCTCTCGCCTTCCACCACCCGGACCTCGTCCTGCTTAGCGTTGATCTTCAGGATGCCGGCCTGAAGCTGGAGGGAACCGTCCTTGTTGACCGCAAGCACTGTGGCCTGAGTGCCCATCTTCACCAGCTCCACCGTGTCTCCCGCCTTGGCGGGCCGGGTAGGCGGCGGGGCAGGCTCCTCCGGCCGCTGGCCCAGCTTGCCCTCCGCCTCGTTGAGGCGATGGCGCAGGGCCGCCCGCTCGTCGTTGACCCGCTGCCAGTCTTCTTCCTTCCGCTGGCGGCGGCGCATGTCGTTGAGCTCCTTGAACACCTGATCGGCGGTATCTCTGGCCTCGTCCAGGATGGCCCGGGCCTCCGCCTGAGCCTTCTCCACCGCCTTGAGCCGCTGGGCCTCCATCTGGGCCTTGTACTCCCGGGAGGCCTTGGCGGTCTCCTCCATCTCCCGGCGGAGCTTGGCGGCGGCTTCCTTCTCCCGCTCCATCTCCTGGCGCTGCTCGTCCAGCTGTGTGAGTACGTCTTCAAACCGCACGTTCTCCGCGTCGATACGGGCGGCTGCCTTCTGGATGATCTCCTTGGGCAGGCCCAGCCGCTGAGAGATGGCGAAGGCGTTGGATTTTCCGGGAATGCCGATGAGCAGCCGATAGGTGGGGGCCAGGGAATCCACGTCAAACTCGCAGGAGGCGTTTTCCACACCCGGTGTGGTCATGGCGTACACCTTCAGCTCAGCATAGTGGGTGGTGGCGGCCACCAGAGCTCCCATCTCCCGGGCGCTCTCAATGATGGCGGCGGCCAGGGCTGCGCCCTCAATGGGGTCGGTGCCCGCACCCAGCTCGTCGAAGAGGATCAGGGTCTCGTCGTCCGCCTGCTCCAGAATGCCCACGATATTCACCATGTGGGAGGAAAATGTGGAAAGATTCTGGGCGATGGACTGCTCGTCGCCGATGTCAGACAGCACCCGGCTGAATACTTTTACACAGCTGCCGTCCCCCACAGGAATGTGGAGGCCACACTGGGCCATCATGGTCAAGAGGCCGATGGTCTTTAAAGTCACCGTCTTACCGCCGGTGTTGGGGCCGGTGATGACCAGGGTATCGAAGCTCTCCCCCAGCATCAGGTCGTTGGACACCGCCTTGTTGGGGTCCAGCAGCGGATGGCGGGCCTTCCGCAGGTAGAGGCCCTTCTCATCCAGCCGGGGGGCAGCGCCCCGCATCCGGTAGGCCAGCCGAGCCTTGGCAAAGATCACGTCCAGGATAATGAGCAGGTCATAGTCCTGGGCAATGTCCTCCTTGAACTGGGCGCACTCGGCGGACAGCTCCGCCAAAATGCGCTCGATCTCCTTCTCCTCCCGGGACTGGAGCTCCTTGAGCTCGTTGTTGGCCTTCACCACGCCCATGGGCTCGATGAAGAAGGTGGAGCCGGAGGAGGACACGTCGTGAACCAGGCCGGGCACATCGTTCTTGTGCTCCGACTTCACCGGCACCACAAAGCGGTCGTTGCGCTGGGTGATGATGGCGTCCTGGAGATACTTGGCCTGGTTGGAGGAAATGAGCTTATTGAGGATGTCCCGCACCTTGGAGGCGGTGGCCCGGATGTGCCGCCGGATGGCGGCCAGCTCGGGACTGGCGGCGTCAGCGATCTCGTCCTCGCCCACGATGGCCCCGGTAATCTTTTCCTCCAAAAACCGGTT
>CALWXT010000032.1 GCA_944385575.1 uncultured Flavonifractor sp.
ATGAACCAGCTGTTCGCCGCCTACTCCACCGGTAAGGAGAACAAGGAGCTCATGAGCATCCTGGGCGAGGCCGCCCTGTCTCCCACCGACCTGCAGTACGCCAAGTTTGCCGACGAGTTTGAGAAGCGCTACGTCTCTCAGGGTACCGACGAGAACCGTTCCGTCATCGAGACCCTGGATCTGGGCTGGGATCTGCTGAGCCTGCTGCCCAAGGCGGAGCTGAAGCGCATCAAGCCGGAGTATATCGAAAAATACCTCCCGAAAAAGGAGGGATAAGATATGCCCGCCATTAACGTGAACCCCACCCGGCAGGAGCTGACCCGGCTGAAGACCCGGCTCAAGACCTCCATCCGGGGCCACAAGCTGCTGAAGGATAAGCGGGACGAGCTGATGAAGCAGTTCATGGACGTGGTGCGGGAGAACCGGGCGCTGAGAAAGAAAGTGGAGGAGGGGCTGATGAAAGCCCACGGCTCCTTCACCGTGGCCTCCGCCCTGATGTCCAGCGAGATGCTGGAGCAGTCCCTGATGTACCCCAAGCAGAGTGTGGAGCTGGACATGACGTTCCAGAACATCATGAGCGTGGATGTGCCCATCTACCACTTCAAGACCAAGAGTGACGACGCCGGGGAGATCTATCCCTACGGCTTCGCCGCCACCTCCGGCGAGCTGGACGGCGCCGTGGACGCCCTGTCCGGTGTGTTCCAGGATATGCTGAAGCTGGCCGAGATCGAAAAGACCTCCCAGCTGCTGGCGGAGGAGATCGAGAAGACCCGCCGCCGGGTCAACGCCCTGGAATATGTGAAGATCCCCCAGATGGAGGAAGCCATCAAGTATATCACCATGAAGCTGGATGAGAACGAGCGGTCCAATACCATTCGTTTGATGAAGGTGAAGGATATGCTGCTCAAGGAAGCCATCGAGGAGAAGCGGGAGGCCGATGCCCGCGCGGTGGAGGCCTTCGGCGGCCGCCTGGAGGACCCGGAGAGCGTATAACGGCTCAACCGGAAAAATCAAGAAAAAAGCTCCCGCCCGGAATATTTTCCGGGCGGGAGCTTTTTTGACAGAACGGGGATCTTGCGGTATAATCACAGCCTATATCCTTCAGACAGGAGACCCCCTATGCAAGTAAAAGAGAACCATTCCCAGCTGCTCAGAACCGGCCTGTGGCAGGCCGGATTCCTGCTGCTGACGCCCCTTACCGCTGTCTGGCTCATGCAGTTTGCCTACGGTGCCCTGCCCTGGAGCCTGGGCCTGGGCCCGACCTTGGCCAACGCCCTGTGCGTCGCCCTGCTGTTCTGGCCCCTGTGTGCTCTGGTGGGGCGTATCGCGCCCTGCTGTATCGGCATCCATATTGCCGCTGGGCTGTGGGGTGTGGCGAATTATTTTGTCAACGCTTTCCGGGGCACGCCCATCCTGCCCTGGGACTTCTCCGCCCTGAACACCGCTGCCTCTGTAGCGGGAAACTACCGCTTTGTTCCCACTTGGCAGATGGCGGCGGCCATCATCCTGATGGTGGCCCTGGTTGTGTTCCTCCACAAGGAGGAACACAAGGCCTTTCTGCGCCTGACCGGGAAGCGGTGGCCCCTGCGGCTTTTATGCCTGGGGGCGGGGCTTCTGTGCCTGACACAGCTCTTTCCCACCCAGAAGCTGGAGCGCTTTTCGGTGAAAACCGACGTTTGGGACCCGGCGGGTTCCTACCGGACGGGAGGCTGCCTGGCCGCCTTCCTGCGCAACACCGAATTTTTGGAAGTGGACGAGCCGGAAGACACATCGGCGGAGCACGTGGAGGAGATTATAGAAGATGTGGAGCCGCCGGAACCGGCAGCGGTGTCGGTGAAACGGCCCAATATCATTGCCATCATGAACGAGTCCTGGGCTGACTTTGCGTATTACGGCAACCTCTCCCTTAGTGAGAGCGTCACCGACTACATATCCTCCCTGGACAACGCCATATACGGCCACGCCTATACCTCGGTGTTCGGCGCGGGCACCAGCGCCAGCGAGTTTGAATTCCTCACCGGTAATTCCATGGCCTTTCTGCCCTCGGGCAGCATCCCCTACCAGCAGTACGTGCTGGGCCCCACGGCCTCTCTGGCCTCCCGGCTGAAGGCGGAGGGGTATGACACCCTGGCCTTCCATCCCGGCGAGTATACCTCCTGGCAGCGGGACCGGGCCTATCCCAACCTGGGCTTTGACACATACAAGTGCGGTGCGGATATGGACGTGCCCCAGAGCTTTGAACACGGCTATGTCAGCGACCAGTCGGATTTCGAGCAGATCATCTGGGAGTTTGAGCACCGGCAGGGCGACAAACCTTTGTTCCTGTTCAACGTCACCATCCAAAACCACGGCGGCTACACCGCCGCGGACTATCCCGCCCAGGTTACCCTTACCGATGTGCCGGGCCTGTACCCCATGGCAGAGCAGTACCTGACCCTGGCCAACAAGACCGACCAGGCCTTCCGTACTCTGGTGGAGTATTTTCAGCAGCAGGAGGAGCCCACCATCATCGTCATGTTCGGCGACCATCAGCCCTCTCTGGAGCAGGCGTTCCTGGACAAGGCCTACGGTGTGACCCAGGAGCAGATGAATATGGGGGAGTACATGCAAAAGTATTTTGTACCCTTCGTTATCTGGGCCAACTACCCTTTACCGGAGGCAGAGCCGGAGATCACCAGCCTCAACGTCCTGGGCCAGTATCTGCTGCGGTACGCAGGCATTGAGAGCACCTGCTACGGAGACTTTCTGTGGCAGCTCCAGGAGCAGCTGCCCGCCATCACCTTTGTGGGCTACGTGGATCGGAAGGGGCGGGCGTACAGCCATCTGGAAACCAACGACTATACCACCCTGATCCAGAACTATCAATGCGTGCAGTACAACAACCTGTTCGGCGGTGGCCAGCGGCTGTCAGAGCTGTTTGACAGTCCATAGGATAGAAAAAAGAGACCTGCCCGGGCAGGTCTCTTTTTATGGCTTACAGCAGAATGACTCCGGCGTCCTGACAGGCCTGAATAGTCTGCTCATCCCAGACGCTGGCCTGCACTTCTCCGATGTGGGCTTTGCCCAGCAGCAGCATGCACAACCGGGACTGGCCGATGCCGCCGCCGATGGTCAGAGGCAGCTTGCCCTCCAGCAGCATCTTGTGGAAGGACAGCTCCCGCCGGTTATCACACCCGGCGATGGTGAGCTGCCGGTCCATGGCAGCCGGGTCCACCCGGATGCCCATGGAGGACACCTCAAAGGCCCGCTCCAGCACCGGGTTCCACAGCAGAATATCGCCGTTCAGGGTCCAGTCATCATAGTCAGGCGCCCGGCCGTCGTGGGGCTTGCCGGACTTCAGCGCCCCGCCGATGCCCATGAGGAAGGTGGTGGGATGCTCCTTGACCCAGGCGTCCTCCCGCTCCTTGGGGGTCAGGTCGGGGAAACGGTCCTCCAGCTCCTGAGTGGTGACGAAAGATACCTCTGTGTCCAGCTGGGGGAGGGCGGTGAGCTGGGGGAAAACCGAGCGGAGGGTGGACTGAGTCCCCGCCATAGCCTTGACGCTTGTGCGTACCGTCTCTTTCAGGTATTCCACCGTCCGGTCCCGGGGGGCGATGACCTTCTCCCAGTCCCACTGGTCTACATACACCGAGTGGAGGTTATCCAGCTCCTCATCCCGGCGAATGGCGTTCATGTCGGTGTACAGACCTTCGCCCACCGAGAACTGATAGCGGTACAGGGCCAGACGCTTCCATTTGGCCAGGGAGTGCACCACCTGGGCGTCCCGCCCGGCGTCGGGGATGTCGAAGGAGACCGCCCGCTCCACGCCGTTCAGATCGTCGTTCAGACCGGTGGAGGCCTCCACGAACAGGGGAGCGGACACCCGGCGGAGATGGAGGGCGCCGCCCAGCGTGTCCTCAAACAGCCGTTTCAGCAGGCCGATGGCCTTCTGGGTGTCATATAAGTTCAGACAGGGGGCGTACCCCTGGGGGATCACGGTTTGCAGCATAACAAGCGCTCCTTTGTTTCCGTTTACTCTGTCACATTATACAGGAAAAGTACCCCAACGGCAAGCATACGATTTAGCATAATATATATTTATTACACCATAAAGTATCATCATTTTACATGATGGAAAAAGAGGAGTATACTGGCTCCAACCAATACCAATGGATGGAAGGGACGGTCGGGATGACGACATGGAGAGAGAGAAGCTGGGGGTTGCTGCTGTGCCTGGCGATAGCCATTCCCTGCTGGCTGTTGGGCAAGGCGATACCTGTGGTGGGCGGACCGGTGTTCGCCATTCTGGCGGGTATGGCCATTACCCTGTTCTGGCAGAACAAGGGGCGCAGCCAGGCGGGCATTGCCTATACCTCAAAATATATTCTGCAGCTGGCGGTGGTATTGCTGGGGTTTGGCATGAACCTGTCGGAGGTGGCCCGGGTGGGGCTGACCTCCCTGCCCATCATTGTCTCCACCATTACCACATCCCTGGTGGCGGCCTTCCTGCTCCACAAGCTGATGCGGGTGCCCACCAATATCTCCACCCTGGTAGGCGTGGGCTCCTCAGTCTGCGGCGGCTCCGCCATCGCGGCCACCGCGCCGGTGATCGGGGCGGATGATGAGGAGATCGCCCAGTCCATTTCGGTGATCTTCCTGTTCAATGTGGCGGCGGCCCTGCTGTTTCCCACCTTTGGCGCCCTGCTGGGCATGAGTGACGCGGGCTTCGGCCTGTTCGCCGGCACCGCAGTAAACGACACCTCGTCGGTGACGGCGGCGGCAGCAGCCTGGGACGGGATGCATCCCGGAGCCCATACCTTGGACACGGCGGCCATTGTCAAACTGACCCGTACCCTGGCCATCATCCCCATTACCGTGGCCCTGGCGCTGGCCCGGGTGGTACGGGCCAAGCGGGATGGGAGCGAGCGGGAGGGCGATTTCCGGCTGAGCCGGATTTTCCCCTTCTTTATCCTGTTCTTCGTACTGGCCTCGGTCATTACCACGCTGTGCCTGGGCGCAGGTGTGAGCGCTCAGGTGTTTGCCCCCTTCAAGGAGCTGAGCAAATTCTTTATCATCATGGCCATGGCGGCCATTGGACTGAATACCAACATCGTCCGGCTCATCAAAACCGGCGGGAAGCCCATTCTGATGGGACTGTGCTGCTGGGCGGCCATTACGGCGGTGAGCCTGGCCATGCAGCGGGCCATGGGGATCTGGTAAAACTCAGCGATGGCGCAGCCAGAGTACCTGCCGGATGCGGATAAGGAAGCAGATCACCCGCACCACCCAGTCGCCCACCATGGCGATCCAGACACCGATGACCCCCAGGCCAAAGTGGATGCCCAGGACATAGCTGCATGCCAGCCGGATGGCTACCATGGAGCACACCGAGATGACCATGGGCACCTTTACGTCCCCGGCGGCCCGCAGGGCGTTGGGCAGGGTGAAGGCTGCGGGCCACAGAAGCATGGCGCAGCCGTTGTGGATGAGGATAAGGACCATGGCATACCACTGGGTCTCCTCTGACAGGCTGTACAGCCTGAGGATCAGAGGCAGACTGAGCAGGAGCACCGCATTGAGGGCCCAGGTGAACAGATAGGCCAGCTTCATCAGCTTGATGGTGTACCGGCGTACCTGATCCCAGGCCTCCGCCCCTACGCACTGACCCACTACGGTGATGAGGGCCAGACCCATGGCCTGGGCGGGGATGACGCCGAAGCTGTCGATGTTGTTGGCCACCGCGTTGGCGGCGGTCTGGGCGGTACCGAAGGTGGAAATGAGACTCACCAGCAGTACCCGGCCCAGCTGAAAAAAGCTGTTCTCCAGGCTGTTGGGTATGCCGATGCGCAGGATGCGGCCCATCATTTCCGGCTCAAACCGGAAGGTGAGCAGGCCCTTTACCCGTACCGGGTTGCGGCTGCTGTGAAGCAGTACCAGCATGATGACAGCAGCCACGATCCGGGAGAGCAGGGAAGACCAGGCCACGCCGTCCACCCCCCGGTGGAGGCCGTAGACAAAGATGGCATTGCCCACGATGTTCTGTCCGTTCATCCAGGCGGACACCAGCATGGAGGCCCTGGAGTTGCCCATGGCCCGCAGCAGGGCGGCGCAGCCGCTGTACAGGGCGATAAAGGGGTAGGACAGGGCGGAGATGACGAAGTAGGTAACAGCGCCCTCCATCACCGCCGGCTCCACCTGGCCGAACAGCAGCCCCAGCAGGGGCCGGTGGAGCAGCAGCACCAGGGCCATGACGGCCAGGGATGCGGCAGCCAGAATGTACATGAGCTGATTGGCGGCCCGGTTGGCACGGTCCAGGTGCTCGGCACCGATGGACTGGGCACACACCACCGCGCCGCCGGTGGCCAGGGCGGCGAAAATGTTGAGAATGAGCACGTTGATGAGGTCCACCAGCGCCACGCTGGATACCGCCGCCTCTCCCGCGGCGGAGACCATCACGATATCCGCCATGCCGACCATGACGGAGAGAAGCTGCTCAATGATAAGGGGCAGGATGAGCCTGCGCAGAGAGGCGTTGGTAAACAAGGGGCGTCGACCTCGATTTCCTGTAGAATGCTCGGTGCTTAAAAACACACGGAAGCAAGTATAGCCCCTTTACGGAGTAAATGCAAGAAAAAACCAAATGGTTTCCCAAAGGACGGTTGCCTTTTTCGGCGGATGGGGGTATAATTTGCCTCGATAAAGAATTTCATCAGATCGAGGAGGAGACCATGGAAAAGATTCAGATGACCACCCCCCTGGTGGAGATGGACGGCGACGAGATGACCCGGGTGCTGTGGCAGCAGATCAAGGACGAGCTGCTCCTGCCCTTCATCGACCTGAAGACCGAGTATTACGACCTGGGCCTGCCCCACCGGGAGGAGACCGGCGACCAGGTGACCGTGGACTCCGCCGAGGCCACCAAAAAGTACGGCGTGGCGGTGAAGTGCGCCACCATCACCCCCAACGCCCAGCGGGTGGAGGAGTACAAGCTCTCCCAGATGTGGAAGTCCCCCAACGGCACCATCCGGGCCATTCTGGACGGCACCGTGTTCCGGGCCCCCATTATGGTGCAGGGGATCTCCCCGGTGGTGAAGAACTGGAAGAAGCCCATCACCATCGCCCGTCACGCCTATGGCGACGTGTACAAGTCCACCGAATACCGGGTGCCCGGCCCCGGCAAGGCCGAGCTGGTCTTTACCGACGAGAGCGGCAAGGAGCAGTTCCGCCAGACCATTTACGACTTTGAGTGTGGCGGCGTGCTCCAGGGCCAGTACAACAAGGACAGCTCCATCATCTCCTTTGCCCGCTCCTGCTTCCAGTACGCCATCGACACCAAGCAGGACCTGTGGTTTGCCACCAAGGATACCATCTCCAAGAAATACGACCACACCTTTAAGGATATTTTCCAGGAGATCTTCGACACGGAGTACAAGGCCAGATTCGATGAGCTGGGCATCGAGTATTTCTATACCCTCATTGATGATGCGGTGGCCCGGGTGGTCCGCAGCGAGGGCGGCTTTATCTGGGCCTGCAAGAACTACGACGGCGACGTGATGAGCGACATGGTCTCCACCGCCTTCGGCTCCCTGGCCATGATGACCTCCGTGCTGGTTTCCCCCGACGGCAAGTATGAGTATGAGGCCGCCCACGGCACCGTCACCCGCCACTACTATAAGTATCTGAAGGGGGAGGAGACCTCCACCAACCCGGTGGCCACTCTCTTTGCCTGGTCCGGAGCTCTCCGCAAGCGGGGCGAGCTGGACGGCATCCAGGCCCTGGTGGACTTTGCCGACAAGCTGGAGGCGGCCACCATCGCTACCATCGAGGGCGGCGTCATGACCAAGGACCTGGTGGGTCTGTGGGAAGGGGAGACCCCTGCTCAGGGCGTCAACTCCCTGAACTTCCTCAAGGCTATCCGCGCCAAGCTGGAGGAGACGCTGTAAGTCTGTCAGCATAACTACATATCGCGCAAAGAGGCTGCTTTGCTCCCGCGTGCCGGCGGGAGAGCAGCCTCTTTTTATTTCGTCGAAAAATAAAGAAAAATACATTGACTAAAATATATTTCAGTGATATAATCTGCTCATAAACCAAGATATTGGAGGCAGATTTTTTATGAACATTACCGATACCAAGAACGCACCCGCCGCCATCGGCCCCTATTCTCAGGCTATTTCCGTCGGAAACCTGCTCTTTACCTCCGGCCAGATCCCCCTGGACCCCGCCACTGGCGCTGTAGTGGGTGAGACCGTGGAGCAGCAGGCCGAGCAGGTCATGAAGAACGTGGGCGCCATTCTGGAGGCCAACGGCGTGAGCTTCGACCGTGCGGTAAAGACCACCTGCTTCCTGGCGGATATGGCCGACTTCGCGGTGTTCAATGAGGTGTACGGCCGCTATTTCACCGGCAAGCCCGCCCGCTCCTGCGTGGCGGTGAAGGCCCTGCCCAAGGGCGTCCTCTGCGAGGTGGAAGTCATCGCCGAGCTGGGCTGAGCAAATCGTTATCCACTCCGGGGTGAGCCCCGAATATCAGGAAGGAGCGCGGAACATGAGCATTCAGGAGAAGATCAGCAAGAAGTTTGAAGGCATTCAGGGTGGACTGTTTGCCAAGGTCTCCAAAGCCGACGTAGGCACGGCCCTGAACGACCTGATCGCCAACGGTGCGGCTCTGATGTGCTGGGCGGACCCCTTTTATCCCGACCCGGCTATCCCTGAGCACGTGAAAAAGGCTACGCTGGAGGGCCTGAAGGACGGCACCTCCGCCCATTACACCATGCCCATCGGCAACATGGAGCTGAAGGTGGAGCTGGACAAGAAGCTCAAGAGCTTCAACCATCTGGACGTGGACCCCGAGCGCAACATCATCATCACGCCCGGTTCCGACGCCGGCCTGATGTTTGCCATGATGCCCTTCATTGACGAGGGCGACGAGGTGATGGTGCCCGACCCCAGCTACCCCAACAACTTCCTCAACCCCAAGCTGCTGGGCGGCGTTACCGTTCCCGTGCCGCTGCGTGAGGAGAACAACTACCAGATCGACATTGAGGAGTTTGAAAAGCGCGTCACTCCCAAGACCAAGATGATCGTCCTCACCAACCCCAATAACCCCACCACCACCGTCCTGCGCCGGGAGAGCCTGGAGAAGCTGGCCGAGTTCGCCATCAAGCACGACCTGATCGTGGTGTGCGACCAGGCCTTTGAGGACTCCGTGTATGACAATGTGGAGTTTGTCACTCTGGCCTCCCTGCCCGGCATGTGGGAGCGCACCGTCACCGTGTTCTCCATCTCCAAGGGCATGGCCCTCAGCGGCTACCGTGTGGCCTACATCGTGGCTGACGACCACATCATGGATGTGTACTACGGCTGCGCGGTGAGCGTCATCGGCGCCACCAATACCGCCTGCCAGCTGGGCGCCATTGCCGCCGTCAAGGACAGCGCCTTCCTGCAGGAGTATAACAAGATCTTTGACCGCCGCCGCAAGGTGGTCTACGACATCTTCAATTCTATCCCCGGTGTGTCCATGGCTATGCCGGAGAGCACCTTCCTCTGCTGGGTCAACGTCTCCAAGCTGGGCACCGCCGACGAGGTGAATGCCTACATCATCAAAGAGGCCAATGTGGTGGTCAACTCCGGCGCGCCCTATGGCGCCCAGGGCGAGGGCCATCTGCGCATCGTCTTCGGCGCCTTCCGGGACGACGAGAAGATGGTGGAGGCCCTGGAGCGGGTCAAGGCCGCTCTGATCAAGCTGGGAAAGGAAAAGGGGGTTTCCTGAGGCATGAGCGAGAAGAAGTATGAGGCTGAGTTCCGGGGCGGCCAGTTCTGGGCTGTCCTCCCCATGGTCATTTTCCTGGTTTTCTGTGTTGTTTACTTTGTAATTTTTAAGGTGTTCGACATGAACGCCCTGGCGGTAGGCGGCTTCGTAGGTCTGCTGGTGGGTGCGCTGTTCTGCAAGAACTACGGCGCCTATTGGAATGCCGTCCTGCGGGGCATCGGCAGCACCACCTCAGTGAGCATTGTGGTCATCCTGCTGGTCATCGGCATGTTTACCAAGCTCATGGCCGCCAGCGGCGTGTCCCAGGGCTTTGTGTGGGTGGCCCACATGATCGGCATGAAGGGCAGTGTCTTTACCGCCTTTACCTTCCTGGCTTCCTGCCTCATCACCAGCGCCACCGGTTCCTCCATCGGCACCCTGTCCACCGTGTTCCCCATCCTCTATCCTGCGGGTGTGCTGCTGGGCAGCAATCCGGCCATCCTGGCCGGCGCCATCCTCTCCGGCGCTATTTTCGGCGATAACCTGGCCCCCATCTCCGACGTGACCATCGCCTCCACCACCAGCCAGCGCTTCCGCACCAAGGAGGGCAATGCAGACATTGCCGGTACCGTGGGCTACCGCCTGAAGTACGCCCTCATCGCCGGTGCCATCTCCCTGGTGATCTTCGCCATCCTGGGCGGCGGCGGAACCTCTGCCGCCGGCGCGGACGACATCCTCCAGGCCAACATGAACCCCATGGGCCTGATCATGCTCATCCCCGTGGCCCTGCTGCTCTTTGTCTCCATCCGCACGCAGGACATCTTCAAGGCCGTCACCGCCGGCCTGATCTCCGGCATTGTGGTGGGCCTGCTCTGCGGCGCCTTCCAGCCCTCCGACATCCTGGGCATTCAGGACGGCAACGCCACCGGCTTTATCTACAACGGCTTTACCGGCATGATTGGCATTTGCCTGTTCTGCATGGCTCTGTTCGGCGCCATGGGCGTGCTCAACGAGAGCGGCACCATGGAGCGGGTCATCCAGGGCATCTGCAACTGCAGCCTGGCCAAGACGCCTCGTGGCGCTGAGCTGCTCATCGGCATCGGCTCCATGATCAGCACCGTGCTCCTGGGCGGCGTCACCAGCGCCTCCGTGCTCACCTTCGGGCCTGTGGCCGACGAGCTGGGCGCCCGGCACCAGATCCACCCCTATCGCCGGGCCAACTTCCTCACCGGCTACGCCAACAGCTTCCCCGCTATCATCCCCTTTATCAGCGCCTTTGTCTTTATCTCTGTGTCTGTGATCGAGCCCATGGTGGAGGAGTATTCTTACCTGCCCTCCGTTACGCCCATCCAGATCTTCAGCGGCGCCTTCTATCCCATGGTGCTCTTTGTGGTCCTCACCGTTTCCATCCTCACCGGATGGGACCGGAAGTATGAGGGGCCCAACGGTACTATGGTCAGCGAGCCCTCCAAATCCAAATAAGCAAAAGAAGGCCGGGACCCAAACGGGTCCCGGCCTTTTTTTGTTTTATCCATGATTGAGGTTGCGCACATGCATGTATACCGTGTTTTTCGATATGCCCATATGATCGGCCACCTTGACCACAGCGTCCTTCAGGTTGAAGATGCCTTTCTGCTGTAGGATGCTGACGATCTCCTTGTTTTTGTTGGTGTTGGAGATGCTGGTGTCCTGCTGAATCCGCTGGGTGGCCTCCGCCACCGCCTGAGCGATGAGTTCATCCACATCCTCCACATAGCTCTCCTCCACAGGAGGCTCCTGGGCGGTAGCGGCCGGCGGCAGAAACGCGCTGAGGACATTAGCCAGGGGGGTGTTCATATAGAAGTTGATGCAGAGCAGGCCGATGACCTTCTGATGCTCGCCCCGGATCACAATGGTGGCGGATTTCAGCGGCTCCCCCTTCTGGTTGCGGTTGAAATAAGTGATACAGTTGGTATCCGGCTGCTCCCGGATTTTGGCCAGCATGGAAAGGGCCAGGTCGGTGATGGGGAAGCCCTCACGCCGGCCGGTGTAGTGGCCGTTGATAATTTTAATCACCGAATGGTCCAGGTCGTGCAGGCTGTGAAGTACCATCTCGTAGCCGTCGCCCCAATAGGCGGCCAGACCGTCCAGAACGGATTTATAAGAATTGAGGATTTTAAAGTCAGTCTCACTGAAGGTTACATTGCCCTCTCTCATGCTGTCATCCCTGCCCATATCTGAATTAAGTAGCAGTTTAGTATAGCATAGAATGGCGAAAAAGGCCATAGAGAATCGGGAGGAGGGGGCGAACTGCCGGGATTTATTCTGCCTGCGGGGAATAGACTGGAATGTACGTAAAAAATGACAGAACCGCCCCGTATACCATTTCTTCGAAGTGGAAGAAATAGGGCGCAGAGCAGCGGGCTTTTCACACAAAGGATAATCAAAATGCACAAAAGTGAAAACGTATTTATGCAAAATATATAAAAAATTTGGAATATAACAAGATATAATGTGCAAAAATGACGGGTACAATGAGAAAAAAGTAAACTATATGGTAACCTTTGACAGCCTGAGCGGGTGGTTCTATAATGTGGGACGGTGAGATCATGAGTGATTTCAAATGTGTGTGTTTGCGTTAAGGAGGAAAGGTATGTTTAAGAAATTTACCAATGGCTGCGTACGCGTAGTCAATCGGTGGCTGCCGGACCCGTTCCTGTTCGCCATCATCCTTACCATCGTTGTCTTTATCGCCGCTATGGTAGGCACCCAGCAGGGTCCCATGGAGCTGGTCTGGGCCTGGGGCGGCCGGGGCACTACCGGCGACGGCTTCTGGGGCCTGCTGTCCTTCTCCATGCAGATGGCTCTGGTCCTGGTGCTGGGCTCCGCCATGGCTTCCGCCAAGGTGTGCAAGAAGGCCCTGGGCGCCATCGCTTCCATGGCCCACAGCAAGCGCTCCGCCATCCTGATCACCACTTTCGTGTCCACCATCTGCTGCTGGCTGAACTGGGGCTTCGGCCTCATCGCCGGCGCCCTGCTGGCCCGTGAGGTCGCCAAGCGGGTGAAGGATGTGGACTATCCCCTGCTGATCGCCGCCGCCTATTCCGGCTTCGTGATCTGGCACGCCGGCCTGTCCGGCTCCATCCCCCTGCAGATCGGCGCCGAGGGCGGCACCACCATCCTGGACGTGGTGTACTACGCCCCCACCAGCGCCACCATTTTCCACCCCGTGAACCTGCTGATGGTGGGCGTGATCCTGGTGCTGATGCCCTTCGTCAACTACGCCATGCATCCCGATGCCGACCACACCATCGTGGTTGACCCCGCCCTGCTGGTGGACGAGAAGGAGCGGGAGTACAAGATCGAGACCCCTGCCGACAAGATCGAGCACAGCCGCATCCTGTGGGTCATTACCCTGATCCTGGGCTTTGTGTACATCGTGTACTACTTCATTCAGAAGGGCTTCAACCTGGACCTGAACATCGTGAATATGATCTTCCTGTTCCTGGGCATCCTGCTCCACGGTGACCTGCGCAAGTATGTGGACGCCATCGGCGACGCCGCTGCCGGCGCCGCGGGCATCCTGCTCCAGTTCCCCTTCTATGCCGGCATCATGGGCCTGATGGTGGCCCAGAACCCCGAGACCGGCGTGTCCCTGGCCTCCATCATTGCCAACTTCTTCACCAACATCTCCAACGACGTCACCTTCCCGGTGCTCACCTTCCTGTCCGCCGGTATCATCAACTTCTTCGTGCCCTCCGGCGGCGGCCAGTGGGCTGTCCAGGCCCCCATCGTCATGCCCGCAGCTACCGAGATGGGCATCGAGTATGGCCGTGCCGCCATGGCCATCGCCTGGGGCGATCAGTGGACCAACATGATCCAGCCCTTCTGGGCCCTGCCCGCTCTGGGTATCGCCGGCCTGTCCGCCCGCAACATCATGGGTTACCTGGTCATCGTCACGATCTTTACTGGTGTGGTGGCCTGCGGTGGCTTTATTCTGTGGGGCATGTTCTTCTAAACCCAGATGTGACGCTCCGTGATCTGCACCAACCGAAACACAAAAAAGCAGCCATCCCAAACGGGATGGCTGTTTTTTTGTTCAGCAAGCGCTGTTTTCCAGCAGCCTGCCCAGCTGATCCACCGCGCTCTCCAGCAGGCGGGAGACGGGCACGTCCGCCACCCCGGCCACCCAGATATCGCATTGGTTCATGGGCACCAGGATCTTCTTAGCCCGGCTCTGACCCACGGCGGCGGCCATGGCGGGGGAGATTTCTCCCATCAGGGCGTCGGCAATGATGATGCCCAGTGGACCCAGGATCACATCCGCCTTCCGGCAGGCCACCATCAGAGCATTTTCTCCCGTGGCGCCCTGGGCCGCGCCGCCTTTGAGCAGGGCGGCGGTAGCCATGGAGTTGGTACCCACGGCGTGGACCTCCACACCGGGGAACCGGGCCAGAATAGCCCGTACCAGCTGCTGCCCGATCCGGCCTCCCTGGCCGTCCACCACCAGGATCTCCATATGTATCTCCGCCCTTCGTTTTTTCTCTATGATACCGGATTTGCCGTCCCGGCGCAAGGGCTTTGTGCCGTCATGGGTTCCAGGTGCATCACCGAGATTTCGTAGGCGGTGCGCTTTTCCGTCATGCCCTGGTCCACCTTGGTATACTCCCGGCTCTGGAGCCGGCCGTCCAGCCGCAGGCCGTCTCCCACCCCCAGTTCTCCGCAGCACCGGGCCAGGGCACCCCAGGCGATGCAGGGCAGGTAGTCCGCCCGGCCGTACCGCCGGTTCACCGCCAGCATTAGGTCGCAGATCTCCCGGCCCAGGGGAGTGCGGCGGAGCACTGGCGGCTTGCACAGCACCCCGGCCAGCACCAGCCGGTTTTCGTCCGGGCCGTTTCCCGGCCGGAGGGAGCGGGCGTGGAGGGTGATGACCAGGCGGCTGCCCCGTCCGCTTTTGTTATTGAAGGAGCGCACCTCCCCCTCCACCTCCAGCGGCATTCCCTCCGTCACCGGGCATTCCTCCAGCAGGGTCCGGGGGGCGATGACGTTGATCCGGTCCGCCCACCCGGACAGCCGAAGCACTTCCAGGGGAAACAGCTCGTATACCACACCGTGGGTCTCATGGGACCACACCGGGGCCGCCGCGGCGGTGCCCCGGAGCAGCGCCCGGTTTTCATTCCAGAGTGTCTGCATATCCATCCACGCTCCTGCTTGTTTTTGGTAGCTGTGGAATCTATATGCGGGTTTGTCCCAGGGTATGCCCCTTACTGCTGGCTCTGCCAGTCTGCGGGGTAAACGAAATAGAGGAACCGGGCGTGGCCGGTGACAGAAAACTCGATGCCGCTGCCCTTGGGGATATAAATGATCTCTCCCGGCCCGGCGGACACCGTCCGGCCGTTGCTGCGGATTTCCAGCCGTCCGCTGATGACATAGTCCATCTCGTCGTAATTCAGGGTCCAGGGGAAGGTGGTGTCGGTCATCTCCATAATGCCCACCCCCAGCCGGGGGGACTGTTCCAGTGTGAACAGATCCCGGGTGTAGACCTTGTCACCGGGGTTGCCGGTGTCCATCCGATGTGCCTCAGTAACGGACAGTTCCGGCACCTTTACTGCCTGAACGCCACCCCCCAGGTGCTCAGCGAGCACCTGACGGATGATGGCTTCCAACTGTGCTTTATCCATGCCGCGCCTCCTTTCGGGTCAAAAACATGGCCACTGCCACCGCGGTGATGCCGCCCACCAGCTTGCCCACGATCATGGGGAAGATCATGGTGGAGTCAAAGCCTGCCGTAAAGCCCAGATGATCGCCGAACACGAAGGCGGCGGACACCGCGAAGGCCACGTTGATGATCTTGCCCCGGCGGTCCATGTCGTGGAGCATCTGGAACATAGGGATATTGTTGGCCAGGGTGGCCACCAGGCCCGCCGCAGCCACGTCGTTCATCCCCAGCAGGCCGCCCAGCTTCATCAGAGGCTTTTGGAACACCTTGGTGATGACATACACCAGCGGGAAAGCGCCCGCCAGCACGATGGCGATGTCGCCCACGATGGAGATGCCCTCCTCAATGGGGTTGAGCCTCTCAATAATGGTGAGAGGGGTGAGCTTCTGAATGATGGCCACCGCCAGGCCGATGGTGATGATGATGACGATAATCTTGCCAAAGATCTGAAAGCCCTTTACCATGCCGTTGGGGACGAAGGCTAGCCCCAGGGCGATGAGCACCGCGAACAGCACGATGGGCAGAAGGTTACGGGCCACCATGCCCACCGGGAAGCCGGCCACCAGGCCGCCCACAAAGCTGCCGATGGGGATGGTGATGATACCCGCCAGCACGCCGGTGGCCAGGCATGGCCGGTCCTCAGCCTTGATGATACCCAGCCCCACCGGAATGGTGAACACGATGGTGGGACCCAGCATGGCGCCCACGATGAGCCCGCCGAACTGGCCTGCCTCAGTGGTGAGGGCCAGCTCCTTGGCCAGGGGGGCGCCGCCCATGTCGTTGGCCAGGATGGTACCGGCGAACATGGCCGGGTCGGCCCCCAGGAACTGATAGAAGGGCACCACCACCGGCCGCAGCAGGTCGGCCAGCACGGGGGCCAGGCAGATGATGCCCACCATGGCCAGTGCCAGGGAGCCCATGGCCATGATGCCCTCCTCAAACTTCTCGCCCAGCCCGAAGCGATTGCCGATGATGCGGTCAATGGCGCCCAGCGCCATAAATATCACCATCAGGTAGACGATAATCTCGTTGATGGACATATTCTGTCCCCTTTCTTTTCCCTACGGGTCAATGATGCCCACAATGGCGGCGTCCACGGGGATCTCGCCCCCCGCCGCCACCCGGGCGGCGCCGCCGGTGGCGATGAGGACCTGTTCGCCCTCGCCCGCCCCAACGCAGTCGGCGCATACCAGAAGGCTGTTCCCCACCTCCACCGTCAGGAAGGTCTGGCCGGTGAGGGCGGGGGATTTTTTGGTGGCCCATACCTTACCGGCCACTTGTCCCAATAACACAGACACCCATCTCCCTCAGCCGCCGCTCCAGACTGAGACAGCGGCGGTAGATCCCCGCCGGCGCGGTGCGGCGGTAGCGGCGGTACTCCATGGCCCGCCGGTCCAGGTATACCCGGGCCCCGGCCAGCAGGGCGGCCAGCACCTCGGTCTCCCCGGGACTGCCAGGGGCCAGGGCAGCCAAACGGCCCATGGCGTCCACCGGCAGCCAGGTGATGACCAGGGTGCGCCCCCGCCATTCCAGCCTCACGGCAAAATCAGCCCCCGGTCGCCCTTTTTGAAGCCGCAGGCGTTTGCCTCATCGTAGTCGATGTGGACGACGGTGGAAAACTTGGGGGAGATCCGCACTTCCATATCTTCAAAGACCACCGGACGGGTGGTGAAGGCCTGGAGGCGTACCGCCTGGCCATTTTTTACCCCAAACCGGGCGGCGTCGGCGGGGGTCATGTGGATGTGCCGCTTGGCGGCGATGAGCCCCCGGTCCAGCACCACACAGCGGTCCCCGTGGCGGAGGGTGATGCCGGGGGTGTTTGTAATGTCGCCCGACAGCCGCACCGGGGGCGCGATCCCCAGGGCCACGCCGTCGGTGAGGGAGATTTCCACCTGGCTCTCCGGACGCTCCGGTCCCAGTACTACCACGTTCTGCAAAATGCCCTTGGGTCCCTCCAGCGTCACCCGCTCGGCGCAGGCGAACTGCCCCGGCTGGGACAGGTCCTTGACCCGGTTGAGCTGGTAGCCCGGGCCGAACAGAGCCTCCACATGGGCCCGGGACAGGTGGACGTGGCGGCCGCTGGCCTCCATCTCCACCGTCAGGCGGCGGACGATCTGGTCCGCCAACCGCTCCAGAGATACGCTGCTAATGGCGCTCATATTGTCCCCCCTTCAGCTTGATCATCATGATCCACATGAGGGAACTGAGCCGGTTCAGCCCCAGGATGATGTCCCCCCGGGTCACCGCCCCGTCGGCGTCCTTGAAGGCGGCGTAGGCGGAGAGCTCCGTCTGCCGCACCAGGGTGCGCAGCTTGTTTACCGCCAGCAGGGCGGGCGGGTCGGTGTGGGCGGGGAGGAAGTGGGACTGACCCAGGTGCTTGTCCGGATAGTGGGAGTACTCCCGCAGCTGCCCGGCGTCATAGCCGCACAGCTTGATATCTTTCAGAGGCTCGTCCAGTACGTCGCACCGGATGAAGTTCCGCACGAAGGAGAGCACCTCCTCCAGCTCGGCCACCAGCTTGGGGTAATCCGCCGCCGCCCGCTGGGTCAGCAGGATCTCCGCCTCCAGGGCGTCGATCATACCTCGGAAGGCAATGCGGGGGTGGTCCTTGGACACCAGGATGTTGCCCCTCAGGTGGGTCATGTGTTCCGGTTTTTCGGTGAGGGTGGCGCCGGACAGGGTGCGGTATGTGGCGGGGGAGGGGATGTTCCCCTCCTCCCGCCCCTGGGGATATACCGCCTGGATTTTGTGGGCGGCCAGCCAGTCCCTGGCACCGGGGGTGAGGGTCTGCCCCTTGTTTACCACCACCGGCCCGCGGGTGCCGTTGTCCGACATCCGGCGCACGTCCTCACGGGTGAGCAGTTCCATTTATTCGCCCATCCCCTCGCCGTGGGGCAGAATGTGATCCACCTCGGCGTGGGGGCGGGGGATGACGTGGACAGAGATCAGCTCGCCCACCTTCTCGGCGGCGGCGGCACCGGCGTCGGTGGCGGCGTTCACTGCGCCCACATCGCCCCGGACCATGACGGTCACCAGACCGCCGCCTACCTGCTCCTTGCCCACCAGCTGGACGTTGGCGGCCTTCACCATGGCGTCGGCGGCCTCAATGGCCCCCACCAGTCCCTTAGTCTCTACCATACCCAGTGCATTCGTATTCGCCATCTTGCGTTCTCCTTTCTGTTTGGGGGCCGCTTTAGAGCCGCCCCGCTTGGGGGAAGATTTTGTTATCTGCTTGGTTGAACCGGCCTTTGTGGGCAGATGGGGTGCGCCGCCCACGCTGCCGGCGGCCTCTCCGTTGCCGGCATAGACGGTGTGCTCGCTGTCATCTTCCATACCTTCGGGCGCTTCAGCCAGCAGCGCGTTGGTCAGGTTTTGGGCCTCCTGCAGGATGGCCTCATGGGGATTGAGCAGCACACCGTCGGCGTTGACTTCGCTCATCTTACTTCAGCCTCCCCATAATCTGCTCCACCAGCCGGTCCAGCAGACTGTCGTCTACGGTGTAGGGAGCGCTGCCGGAGACAGCTTGACCCCGGAGCTGCTCCAGCTCCTTTACGCCCCAGGCCACCCGCTTGATGTTGATGAGGTCCAGTGGCCCGATGTTGTTGGAGCTGGAGGAGCCGCCCACCGCGCCGCAGCCCAGAGTAAGGGCGGGGAACAGGCAGGTGGTGGCTCCAATGCCGCCCAGGGAGGCGGGGGTGTTCACCAGCACCCGGCTGGCAGGGACGGCGGCGGCAAAGCGCTTGGCCACAGCCTCATCCTCTGTGTGGATGGCGAAGGTGTGGCCTGCGCCCTCCCACTCCAGAATCTCCACGCACCGGCGGAGCACCGCTTCCTCGTCCGGCTCCACGTAGCAGGCCAAAATCAGTCCCAGCTTCTCGCTGGAGTAGGGGTGGCCCTTGCCCACGCCGGTCTCTTTGGCCACCAGTACCCGGGCGTCTTTTGGAACTCGGGTGAGGCCCGCCAGCTTGGCCAGGGTCTCCACGCTTTTGCCCACGATGGCCGGATTCATGGTGCCGTTGGCCCGCAGGATGAACCGGGACAGCCGCTCGGTCTCCTCCTCGTCCAGCAGATAGGCCCCCTGGGCCCGGAGGGCGGCCTTCACTGCCGGCTCCATCCGGGCCTCCATGATGACGCTCTGCTCGCTGGCGCAGATGGTGCCGTTGTCAAAGGTCTTGGAATCCAGAATGCGCTTTACTGCCAGATCCACATTGGCGGTGTGGTGGATATAGGCCGGGCCGTTGCCAGCGCCCACGCCGATGGCGGGGGTGCCGGAGGAATAGGCCGCCTTCACCATGGCCGCGCCGCCGGTGGCCAGAATGAGCCGGGTGATATCGTGGCGCATCAGGGTGTTGGTGGCCTCGATGGTGGGTGTGGTGATGCAGGAGATGCTGCCGGTGGGGGCGCCCGCCCGCTCCGCCGCCTGGCGGATCACCTTTACCGTCTCCAGGATGCAGCCCACCGCGCTGGGGTGGGGGGAGAAGATGATGGGGTTGCCCGCCTTCAGGCAGATCATGGCCTTGTAGATCACCGTGGAGGTGGGGTTGGTGGAGGGCACCAGCCCGGCCACCACCCCCACCGGCACCCCGATGTCCACCGTCCGGTGCTCCTTGTCCTCGTGGAGGATGCCGTGGGTCTTCTGATCTTTGATGGCCTCGTATAAGGTCACCGCCGCGAAGCGGTTTTTGATCTCCTTGTCCTCTTTTTTACCAAATCCGGTTTCCTCCGCCGCCATGGCCGCCAGGCGGGCGGCGTGCTCTGCCCCCGCGGCGGAGATGGCGGCAGTGATCCGGTCCAGATCCTCCTGACTCATGCCCGCCAGGGCGTTCTGGGCCCGCTTAGCCTGGGTCAGCAGATCCCGTACCTCCTGGATGGAGCGGAGGTCTTTATCAAACTCCATTCCGTCACACCTCCTTGGGATGGGCGGCCACTGCCTTTACCGCCTCGGCAAAAGCCGCGCAGGCCGCGTCACAGGCACTTTGGGTGCCGGTAAGCAAGCCGCCGCCGAAGTTGGTCTCGCTGGGTGGCTCGAACAGGGTCACCAGCTCCACGTCAGCGGCCTTCATGGCCTCGTCCAGGCCCACCATGGCCTCCAGGGGCGGAGCGATGAGGTAGGCCAGAGCCTCCCCCTCTTTCACGCCTGCCGTCTTGGACAGGTAGGTGCCCGTCCGGGAGACGGTGTGGGCGAAGTAGACGATGGAATCGTCCTCATTGGCCGAGCGGAAGCCCACCCCGCTCTCCATAAAGGCGGCGCAGGCCCGCAGGCCGGACGCCACCTCCGCCGGGTTGGGCCCGGCCAGGATGCCGATGACCTCGCCCGCCAGCTTGGTGGACGCGTTAGCCGCACCGGCGTACAGGGAGCGGCCGTATACCACCTCTACCGCCGCGGCCTTGGTGGCCTCGTCCAGGGCGCAGTAGGTCACATCGTCGCTGTCGGCGGTGATGAGGCCGATGGAGCGGTACTGCCGGGGCAGGCCCAGCTTTTTAGCCAGCGTCTCACTGACGTTGGCGATGGTGTGGGTGGCCAGTACCTTGGCTGGGATCAGATCTCCTGTCATCTTCTCACCCCCTCAGGTCAATGCCGCTGGCCTTCTTGTCCAGCATGGTCTTAATCAGTTCCGCGATATGGGCGCCTGCCTCTACTGCCGTGGTGCCGCCCTTGTGGATGTTGGAGATGACGGTGCGCTTGGACTCGGGGATGCCGATGTGGGGCTTGTAGGTCAGGTAGGCGGACATGGACTCCGCCGTCACCAGGCCGGGCCGCTCGCCCACCAGCATGCACACCACTTCCGCGCCGGTGAGATCGCCGATGTGGTCGGAGGCACCCACCCGGCAGTACTTCACGTAGAGCACCGGGCCGCCCTCCAGGCCGTAGGCCTTCAGGCCCGCCCGGATGGCCTGGAGGCAGTCCACCGCGTTGGCCTCGATGGCGGCGGAGGAGAGACCATCACCCACCACAAGGGCGATTTTCGGGTTGGAGCCAAAGGTTTTTTTGATGATAGCCTGATTCTGCTCGTCAAACCGGCGGCCCCGGTCGGGCCGGGTCAGGTATTCGTCCTTGGTCTGACACAGGGTCTGGACGGGGGTAAAGCCGTTCTGGGCGGCAAACTCGTCGGGCACGTGAGAGAACACCGAGTCCTGAGCGGCGGCGTGGTCGGCCCGCATCCGCAGCATGGACAGGGTACGATACCGGGCGCCTGCCCGGCCCAGGCCCAGGCGGGCCGGGGTCTTTTTCTTCAGATCCAGGAAAGCACCGCCGTTGCGGGGATTCTCCACCAAATACTGCCCCCGCAGGTCGGTCTGGGTGATGTCCTCCAGACAGCCGTCGGAGATATCCGTGGAGGTGCGGCGGGGGGTGGCGGTGGTTTTCACCGGCCCCTCTCCCGCCATCTCCAGCACCATCCGCTCCACCAGGGAGCGCAGCTCTTGTTCATTCAACGTCGTAACCTCCTTAACCCAGCAGCACCGACGCGTCGCCCGCCAGGGGGGTCAGCCTGCCGTTCTCCACAAAGCCCATGTCCTCCAGCCAGCGCTGGAAGGGGGGGATGGCGGTGAGGCCGAACAGCTCCCGCAGGGCGGCGGTCTCATGGAAGCCGGTGGTCTGGTAGTTGAGCATCACGTCGTCCCCGTGGGGGATGCCCATAAAATAGTTGCACCCGGCGGCGGTAAGCAGCACCGCCAAATCCTCAATGTCGTTCTGGTCGGCCTTCATGTGGTTGGTGTAGCAGGCGTCGCACCCCATGGGCACGCCGGTGAGCTTGCCCATAAAGTGGTCTTCCAATCCAGCCCGTATAACCTGCTTGGAATTATACAGGTATTCCGGGCCGATGAAGCCCACCACCGTGTTCACCAGGTAGGGCTGGAACCGCTTGGCAAAGCCGTAGCACCGGGCCTCCATCACCACCTGATCGGCGCCGTGGTGTGCCTCGGAGGACAGCTCGGAGCCCTGGCCGGTCTCAAAGTACATCACGTTGGGCCCCACGGCGGTACCCTCCTTCAGGGCCAGCTGCCGGGCCTCCTCGATCAGCTTGCCGTCCAGACCGAAGGCCTCGTTGCCCTTCTGGGAGCCGGCAATGGACTGGAAGATGAGGTCGCAGGGCGCGCCCTTCCGCACCGCCTCCATCTGGGTGGTGACGTGGGCCAGCACGCAGATCTGGGTGGGGATGTTCCAACGGTTGCGCACCTCATGGAACCGATCCAGCACCCGGCGCACACTTTCCACCGAATCGTCCACCGGGTTCAGGCCCAG
>CALWXT010000033.1 GCA_944385575.1 uncultured Flavonifractor sp.
GCCAAGAAACGCTTGGCTCATGCTTTCCTCAATCGTCACAGGTAGCGGGCCAGTTCAGTTTCCATTCAAAGTATTCGTCCCTGGTGATCTTCGCGGCCTCAAGTTCCTGCTGCCGCAAAAGCCATTCGTGCATGAATTCGTCTACAAGTCCGTACTGAAAGTGGATGGATAGGCCAGTCGTCGTTGTCATTGTAGCGCACGCTGGTATCATCGGAGGCCCCTGTCTTGCCGGGATTGCGGACAAGCTGGAACAGGCGGAGAAAGGCCGTAAGTATCCCCGGCACTCCTTTGAGCGGGGAGGGCGGTAAAAATGCTCTTAAAGTCCAATTTGCAAATTATTTATCTGCGAGAATATTACCATTAAAAAATAATTAGCCAAAAATGGATTTCCAAAAACCTTTTTTGGGAGGTGTGTAGGGTCGACTCCAGTCTAGGTGAATCCATATCCCTTTAATACCTTCTTCGTAGGTGTAATGTCTTACGTATGCTTTGACTTCACAAAATCCGTAATCGGCCTTTTTTAGCTCTTGATTAAGATACTTTGCATATTCGTAATAATTAGGATTTGGCCATTCTTCAGTTACTATGTCAATTTTACTATCTATTGAGTACTTTCCTTCTTTAGCTGCTTGCTTGCATAGTGATAATGCTTTTGAAAGACAGATTGCCTTCATTTTTTCTATGGAATTATTGCGGCGTTGCTCAAGTTCTTTTGCTGTAACTTGTTCTTTTTTTAAATCGTCAACAAAACTCATAGGTTCCTCCTGTATCCGTAGCAAACCTTATATGGGACTTTGTATATTAATTATAAAATTCTTTTTTAACTTATATCAGCGTGTAATAAGCATTGCAATTATAACATAAATATGGAAAATTGAAAATCTCTTCTACTATGTTTCAGATATAATCTGTCTTCAATTAACCATACCCGTTGGAACGTAATTAGTCTTATTAGTTTTAGTAATAATCAAGATGAACAGTATAACTGTGTGCGCCAATATGACCGCTCCATTCGGTCATGCTCTACAGCGATCAAGGCGGGAGAGCCTCAAGAATGTTTGCCTACCGCCTTTGATTTCGAGAGGAGTTTAGCAGCCGAAAGTGGTCTCAAATTGAGGCCACTTTCGACAGGAACTTGCAAAACCCGGAACCCTTGCAATTTCTGGATTTCTGTGATACTGTTTTGATACTAAGAAAATGGTGTGGCCCGAATAGCAGGTGAAATGTTAACATATTTGCGAAAGCCTTTTCTGCGAAATTACCTCAAATACCCCCCATATATTTGAATTTGCCGAATGGGAGTGATTTAGCCAAGTCCACGAGCCGGACTCTGCAAAGCAGAGTCCGGCAGTTTTTTTGCCAGGAGGATTTTATCTGAGCGGAGCGCCAGGTCTGGCGCTTCGCTGTTTTTATACCCATTGGGGATGAAAAAACAAAACTAACAGTTTCAAATATTACAACTAAAGGTTCTTTTTTTAGGATTTACTTAAAAAGTGAAAAGTATATAATGAAACCACAAGATCGAACAAGAAATTTAGGAGGTTTTACCATGAAAAAGAAGCTTGCTCTTGCCACAGTTCTCGCACTTTCTCTGGGCCTCTGTTCCGGCTGCGGCAATACGCCGGCGGCGGACAACTCCGGACAGCCTGCCGGCTCCGGCGGCGAGGAGACGCTGGTGGTCTACACTGCCAGAAGTGAGAGCCTGAACAATGCCGTCATCGCAAACTTTGAAGCGGACACCGGCATCCACGTGGAAGTGGTGACCGGCGGCACCGGTGAGGTGCTCAAGCGGGTACAGAACGAGGCGGCTAATCCCCAGGGTGATATCTGCTGGGCGGCTGACGAGGCCATGCTCAAGGATTACGCCGACTGCTTCGAGCCCTATGTCTCTCCCGAGGACGCCAACATGCGGGAGGGGTACAAAAATACCAGCGGCTATTCCTCCCCGGCCTTCTGTGACCCCACGGTCTTCATTGTAAACACGGATCTGGCGGGCGACATTGAGATCAACGGCTTTGAGGATCTGCTCAATCCCGAACTGAAGGGTAAGATCGCCGCCGGCGACCCGATCAACTCCAGCTCCGCCTTCCAGTGCCTGATCGCGGGCCTGTATGACATGGGCAACGGCGATCCCCTGTCCGACGAGGCGTGGGAGTGGGCCCAGGCTCTGGTGAACAATCTGGACGGCGTCAGCCTGAACAGCTCCTCTCAGGTCTACAAAGGCGTGGCCGAAGGGGAGTATGTGGTAGGGCTGACCTGGGAAGATCCCGCCGCGGCCTATGTGCGGGACGGTGTGGCAGTGAAGGTGGTCTTCCCCGAGGAGGGCGCCCTCATGTCCGGCCAGTGTGTCTCTATCATCAAGGGCGCGCCCCACATGGAGAACGCCAAGAAATTCGTGGACTACATGCTGAGCGAGGCCTGCCAGAACTACGTGGGCCAAAACCTGACGGTGCGTCCTCTCCGGGAGGGTGCGACCCTGAATGACAGCCTGATCCCCTGGGATTCCATCACGCCGCTGGACAGCTATGACGGCGTATGGGTGGCGGAGAACAAGGGCACTATCACCGAGCGGTACAGCGAGTGCCTGGAGAACGCCGGCTGATCCAGACAAAACCAGACGAAAAAAACGGGCCTGCGGTTTTCCAATCGCAGGCCCACTTATTCCAAATCCACATGGAACGAGGAGGGTGATACCCGTATGGGCGCCACGATTACGATTGAAAATGCCGTTAAGCGGTACGGAAATGACACCATCATCAACGGACTCTCCCTGGAGGTCAAGCCCGGCGAGTTTTTCACCCTGCTCGGCCCCTCCGGCTGCGGCAAAACCACGCTGCTGAGAATGATCATCGGCTTCAACTCTATTGAGGGCGGTACCTTCTGCATCAATGACCGGGTGATTAACGACATCCCCACCAACAAGCGGAACATCGGTATGGTCTTTCAGAACTACGCAGTGTTCCCCCACATGTCCGTGTTTGACAACGTGGCTTTTGGTCTGAAAAACCGGAAGATCCCCAAGGAGGAGATCCGGGAGCGGGTGGAAAAGATCCTCAAGGTGGTCAAGATTGACCATCTGAAAGACCGGATGCCGGCCAAGCTGTCCGGCGGCCAGCAGCAGCGGGTGGCCCTGGCCCGGGCCATCGTCATCGAGCCGGAAGTGCTGCTGATGGATGAGCCCCTGTCCAACCTGGACGCCAAGCTGCGGGTGGAGATGCGCAACGCCATCAAGCGCATCCAGCAGCAGTTCGGTATTACCACCGTCTATGTGACCCACGACCAGGAAGAAGCCCTGGCAGTCTCCGACCGGATCGCCGTCATGAACAACGGCGTGATTCAGCAGATCGACGCCCCCTCCCGCGTCTATCAGCGGCCCGCCAACCAGTTCGTCTCCAATTTTATCGGCCTGTCCAACTTCCTGAAGGCAGAGGTCAGAATGGCCGGAGGGCAGACCTGCCTGGCCTTCCAGGACGAACCCTCCTACACTCCCCCCATGTACAATCTCCGCCAAGATGCGGCCGATGGGATGGAGGTGCTGGCGGCGATCCGGCCGGAGGAATTTGAGATCCTGGCCCAGGGCCAGCCGGGCATACCCGCCGTGGTGCAGAGCAGCGTGTTCCTGGGCGCATCCACCCACTACTTCCTGAAGCTGAGCAGCGGACAGGAGGTAGAGGCCATCCAGAACGCCGACGTGTGGGAGATCATCCCCGACGGGACCCAAGTGAGCCTGGCGGTAAAGCCCCAGAAGATCAACGTGTTTACCCCTGACGGCAGCCAGGCGCTTGTGGTCCGGGAGGAATTGCTATGAGGTACGCGGGAGAGAAGCGGTTCAACATCTGGACCGTGCTGACGCTGATCCTCCTGGCCCTGTTCCTGCTCTTTGTGGTCTATCCCATCGGCATGCTGCTGACCAAGAGCTTGTTTACCGGCGGGGAGCTGGATCTGAGCTATTTTGTCAAATTCTTTACCAAAAAGTACTATTGGAGCACGCTGGTCAACAGCTTCAAAGTGACCGTTGCCTCCACCGCTGTGGCGGTCCTCATCGGTCTGCCTATGGCCTACCTGCTGCGGAGCATCAAGATCCCCTTTTCCGGGCTTTTGAATATCCTGATCGTCATTTCCTACCTGTCGCCGCCCTTTATCGGTGCCTATTCCTGGATCCAGCTGCTGGGCCGCAACGGGTTTATCACCCGCATCATCAACGCGGTCTTCCATGTGGAGCTGGAGGGCATCTATGGCTTTGCGGGGATCGTGCTGGTCTTTTCCCTGCAATCCTTCCCGCTGATCTACATGTATGTGTCCGGGGCCCTGAAGAATCTGGACAACTCCCTGAATGAGGCGGCGGAGAGCCTGGGCTGTAACGCCTTCCAGCGGGTGACCAAGGTGATCTTCCCCCTGGTGATGCCCTCGCTGCTGGCGGGCATGCTGCTGGTGTTTATGCGGGTGTTCTCCGACTTCGGTACCCCTATGATCATCGGTGAGGGCTACAAGACCTTCCCGGTCATGCTCTACACCCAGTTCATGGGCGAGGTGGGTACCAACGACGGCTTTGCCGCCACCATGTGCATCATCGTCATCATCATTGCCCTGATGTTCTTCTTCCTGCAAAAGTTCCTGGGCCGCCGGTTTACCTACTCCATGACAGCCCTCAAGCCCATGGAGTCCAGGCAGGCCACCGGCTGGCGGAAGGTGGCCGCCTATGCGGTGGTCTATCTGATCACCTTTGTGGCCGCCCTGCCCCAACTGACCGTTATCGTTACATCCTTTATCGGTACCATCAACGGCTCTCTCTTTACCGGGGAATTTACCCTGGACAATTACCGGAACATCTTTGCCAAGGGCAACACCACGGCCATCACAAATACCTATCTGTTTGGCCTGGAGGCCATCGTGGTGGTGGTGATCTGTGGCATCCTGATCTCCTACCTCAGCGTGCGCAGACGCAGCCCGCTGACCTCCGTGCTGGATGTTCTGACCATGTTCCCCTACATCATCCCAGGCTCCGTGCTGGGAATCTCCCTGCTCTGTGCCTTTAACGGCCCGCCCTTTATGCTGGGCGGCACGGTGCTGATTCTGATTGTCTCCCTGTCCATCCGCCGCATGCCCTATACCATCCGCTCCAGTACGGCCATCATCGGACAGATCAGTCCCAGTATCGAGGAGGCGGCCATCAGCCTGGGCGCCTCCCAGGTCAAGACCTTTTTGCAGATCACCATTCCCATGATGCTGCCCGGTGTGCTGTCCGGCGCGGTCATGAGCTGGATCACACTTATCAGCGAGCTGAGCTCGTCGGTCATTCTCTATACCAGCGGGACCATGACCCTGACGGTGGCCATCTACTCCGAGGTCATCCGCAGCAACTTCGGAAATGCGGCCGCCTACTCCACCATTCTGACCCTGACCTCCATCCTTTCTCTGCTGATCTTCTTCAAGGTATCGGGCAGCAAGGATCTGAGCGTCTGATACACCCAGCGGCGCACTCCCCGGGAGTGCGCCGCTGTCGCAAGTGAGGGTGCAAAGAGCGGCGAACCATGGTAGAATAAAGAAAAGAATGCGGGACGGAGGGGGAGACCTTGCGCAGAGTCAAATTTCAGGATCTGCTTCGCAGGTCGTTTATTGGCTACATCTGCATCATTCTGGTCATTACCCTGATCCTGATCGGGGGCGGGGTGGCCGTCAATTTTGCCACAGTGGTGGTAGGCGGCTGCCGGGAGAGCAGTCAGACCCTGGCGGAGCATCTGAACGGCCAGTATCGCGCCTATGAGACCGGCCTGCGGGAGCTGTCCTGTCTGCCGGAGATTCGGACAGCACTGACGGAACAGACGCCGGCCAGCCGGACAGCGGCCAACCAGCGCCTGTATCAGTTCGTAAACGGGCAGGATTTCAAGGCGTATTTCGTGCTGCTGGACCGGGAAGGGGCCGTAGTCTGCTCCAACTTCAATGAGCGCAATCAGGAGAGCTTTGCCGACGCCACCCAGACGGGCGGCATGACCGGGCGGCTGGATAAGGCACCGGAGGAGATGCTGTGCTTTATCTGCGACGTCCCGCTCACCAGCGAGCAGATGTGCAGCTATTCCTTCTGCCGGAGTGTACAGGACGAGAATGGGGCGCAGCTGGGCTACCTGTTTTTCAACCTGCGGCAGGAGGCCTTCCACAAGCAGTTCCGCACGGTGTCCCAGGAGGTGCTGCTGACAGACCGCTATGACAACATCATCTATACCACGCTGGACCTGGAGGATGACCCTGACGAGAAGCTGCCCTCCGGTAAGTACGCCCTGGGCGTGAACAGCGACGGTATTCACGAGATCAACGGGGAGCATTACTATATTGCCGCCTCCACCGTCACGCCCCAGGGGCTGCGGCTGTACACGCTTACCTCTCTGGCGTTCCAGATCCAGACCCTGTGGTACGGCATCTTCCTGTTCCTGTTTCTGCTGCTGATCCTGGTGGTGCTTGTAGCGCTGCTGACCCGGGCGTTTGCCAGTCAGAACGCCAGAGAACTGGGGGAACTGACCCAGGCGGTGGAGGAACTGGACCGGAGCAGCCAGCTCTATGAGCTCTCGCCCCAGTGCTCTGTGGAATCCCAGCAGCTCTATGACCAGTTCCGCCGTATCACGCTGCACCTGCGGGAGCTGATCCGCTGCAACAATGAGCTGCAGGACCGGCGGCGTCAGATGGAGATCAAGCAGCTGGAGGAACAGTTCAATCCCCATTTCGTATTTAATGTCATGGAAATGGTGCGCTATCAGATCCCGGAGGACCCGGAGGCCGCTTCGGAGATGCTGATGTCCTTTGCTAACCTGATGCGGTACAGCATCAATTACGGTCACACCAAGGTATCTCTGGAAACGGACGTAGAATACGTGAACGATTATCTGCTGCTGCAGAAGGTGCGCTATAATAACTGCCTGCGTTATGAGTTTCAGATTCCGGATCAGCTCCTGGAATGCCAGGTGCCCAAGCTCCTGCTTCAGCCTGTGATTGAAAACAGCATCAAGCACGGCTATCAGCAGGGCAGGATTCTGGAGATCGTGGTAAAAGTCCAGCGGATTGGGGACGACCTGCGCTTCGAAGTGCGGGACAACGGCAAGGGCATTGAGGCCGACCGCCTGGCCGCCATCCGGGAGAGCTTCACCATGGAGCTCAACAGCGTTTATGTGAAGCATATCGGGCTTTACAACATTCAGAAGGTTGTGGAGCTGATGTATGGCCCAAACTATGGGCTCACTGTGGAGAGCACGCCGGGGGAGGGCACTGTGGTGACACTGACCATGCCCTATGAAGTGGAGATGGAATCATGCTGAAGGTTTTATTGGTAGAGGATGAAAACCTGATCCGCCGGGGATTGAAGTTCCAGATGGACTGGACAGAGGTGGGCTGTGTGGTGGCGGGGGACGCCGCCACGGGCAGAGAAGGCCTGGAACAAATCCGGGCCATCAGGCCGGACATCGTCATTACCGATATCCGTATGCCTGATATGGACGGCCTGGAAATGCTTGCCCTGGGCCGGGCGGAGTGCGCGTTTGATTCCATCCTGATCACAGGGTACAGCGAGTTTGACTACGCCAAGCAGGCCATACACCTGGGTGTCTCGGAATATCTGCTCAAGCCGGTGGATCTGAACGAACTGAAAGCCTGCATCCAGCAGATCGCCCGCCGTCGGCAGGACGAGCGGGCGCCTGAGACGCCGGAAGTCCAGCTAGCGCCTGATTTGGAGCCCTCCGCTATGGGCAACAAGTATGCCGCCGCCATGCTCCAGTACATTCAGGAGCATTATGCCCAGCGTATCTCCCTGACGGATCTCAGTCAGGAACTGAATATCTCCTGCACACACCTCAATGCCAAGTTTAAAGCCGAGACGGGCTACACCTTCCATGACTTTTTGAACTACTATCGCATCAGCAGAGCGGTGGAACTCCAGAAGCAGGGGGCCTATAAGCTCTACGAGATCGCTGAACTGGTTGGCTTTTCGGACTATAAATACTTCAATAAAGTGTATAAAAGATATGTGGGTTACGCGCCCAATAAGATCTTTCCCGGCAAAAAATAGGGCGCGTGTATGGCTGAAATAAAAAATTATATAAGTGTGCAAAAAAGGGTTGACAAAGCGAGACACAGCTAGTATAATAACCTTCGTCGGTCACGAGAAAGACTGATCTGGGGGTATAGCTCAGCTGGGAGAGCGCTTGAATGGCATTCAAGAGGTCAGCGGTTCGATCCCGCTTATCTCCACCAGAAAAGGACTTGAAACTACGGTTTCAAGTCTTTTTTGTTTTATTGACATCTTAAATTAGAGACGGCAAACTTTGCCGCCTCCAATTTACCCAAATTGACTGTACCAAAGGGACCCTACTGTGTATGCTTGCCAAAGGTTTGGCCAGAATAGAAACAGGAGGGATAACGGTATGAGTTTTTTAATCCTTTGTCTGACTGCACTGGGGTCCTTTGGCGCGCTGTTTTTGTCGGCAAAGCTTATTGGACACAAGCAAATTGCGCAGCTGGACTTTTTTGATTATATTGCCGGAATAACGATTGGTTCCATTGCGGCGGAAATGGCTACAGATTTGGAGACCCCTTGGAAGTCGATGACCGCCATGTTGATTTATGGCGGAGTTACCGTGTTGCTGAGCGTGGTTTCCAATCGCTTTCCCAGAACGCGTAAATACCTCAACGGCACGCCCACCATTCTTATGGATCACGGAAAGCTGTACCGTGAGAATTTAAAAAAGGCCAAGCTGGATTTGAGCGAGTTTATGGTGATGTGCAGACAGCAGGGATACTTTGATTTATCAAATATCCAAACGGCTGTTTTTGAGTATAACGGAAAACTCACGATCCTTCCCGTTAGCAGCCAGCGGCCCGCCACACCGAATGACCTGAATCTGGCGCCGGAGCAGGAACTGCTGTTCACAGAACTGATTATGGATGGCCAAATTCTGGAGGACAACCTGAAACGGATGGGACTGGATTTGGCCTGGCTGACGAAACAGTTGGAACAGAGCCATATCCATAGTGCCGAAGATGTCTTTTTGGCGCTCTGTGACCGCAATCTGAAATTTGTACTCTATAAAAAATGAGGCGCATGGGAGGCATGCACGCCCCGGCCGCGCATTCATACAATAATGTGGAGGTGGTGCTTGTGAATCCATGTGAATTGACAGCGTCCATCACTGCGGTTGCCAATGCGCTGGCCTGCAAGCTGACGGAAGACGAGCTGAATTTACTTGGCGTGACCTTAACACAGCTGGGTGATACCCTGCTTACCATCGCCACGCACAGGAGTGTCTGCGGCAAGGATGCCTAGCTGACGGTGTTCTGTGTGAGGTCCAGCCCCTGGGGACCGATCTCCACTGAGCCGTCCTTCAGGGAGATGAACGGGGAGAATTCCACTGTCTCGTTCTCATATGTCAGCTGGATGGTGGCGTCGGCAAAGATATCGCTGGCGTTGCACTGAAGGATAAAGGGCTCACAATCCGGGTCCTCATAGATCATGGCTGGCTGCAGTGTCTCGATGTCGTTGCGGTACAGGGACAGCTTCATGCCAGAGTATCTGGGAATCACCAGGTAGTAGTCTCCGTTGGACAGATAGTGGACGGGGGGCTGCTCACCATTCAGATATTCTTCCAGGTAGAATGTGAGGTTGTCAATCTGCTGATAGCCCAGATAGGCCGCGGCATAGTACTGATCCTCCGTGAAAGGGAGGGCGCTTTGCTGGGGCTGAGCCGTACAACCGGCGGCCGCGCCCAGGCACACCGACAGCATCAGTGTAAGAAAGACATGTTTTTTCATGGGGCACCTCCGCTGTTTCTTTGCCTGCATTATATCAAAAGCACCGGGCCCTTACAACAGAGCCGACAGCCAGATAAAAAAGAAAAAGCAAAAGGACATCCTAACGGATGTCCTTTTGCTTTGGTACGGCTGAAGGGATTCGAACCCCCGACCTTTTGGTTCGTAGCCAAACACTCTATCCAACTGAGCTACAGCCGCATGTCAGATCGGAGAATCATCTCTCGCTGACAGCTTAATTATAATAGCACAGTTCAAAACAGAATGCAAGTAAAATTTTAAAATATTTTGAAAAATTCTGCCGCGGGTTCAGCGGCCGGTTTTCTCCTGGGCGATGATGCGCTCCAGGCAGCCCATCAGGTCGCTCATAGTCTCCAGCTTGACGTTCATCTGCAGGATATGCTCTCTCAAATCCGCAGGCATGGAATCAAACTGGGGGCGAATAGCAGGGTTGACATAAGACATAAATTCTCACCTCGTTTCCTGTTAGGTAGTCTGCCCGGAACAGGGGACGGACATACCTGATTTTGGCGCCAAAAAACGCGCCCCTGAAACCAGGCAGCGCGGAACTTTTGTCTGTCCCTCCCGCAGAGAGCTTTTGCCGCTCTGCGGGAGGACAGTGACTGTGCACTTGGGAAAGAGAGATAAGAGAGGAGGAGTCTCATGTCTTTGGTATCCTGACAATTCATATGATATCAGATTCCTCCTGAAAGTGATGAACCGTTTCCAAACTTACTGTGAACGATTTATGAACGCGGAAATCGACACAATCAGATCAATGTAATGAAGTCGGCGCTGGCCCAGCCCACCAGGCCGTCGAAGCGCACCACATACCAGTCTTCCCACTGGTTGAGCACAGTGAGGGAAGCGCCGTCGTATGCTTTTGCCAGCACGGGCGCAGAGCGGGAGGGGGTGTCACGGATATTGAGGTACCCCCAGGAGACATCTACCACGGCGGGGCGGGGTGCCTGAGGCTCCAGGAAGGGGAGGCCGAAGTATTCCGTTAGGGAGAGGACGATGTTGCGGGCGATGGCGTCCAGGTTGCCGGTTACCCAGGCGGCATCGTCCGGGTTATCGTGATAGCCTAGCTCCAGGAAGACGGAGGGGGTCCGTACCCGCCGCACCTCGCCGATGGTGGTGGTGGGCTCGGCACGTACCAGGTTGGGGAGGGGGTAGATGGTTTTCAGGCCGTTGGCGATGAGAGAGGCCGCCTTCTGGCCCTGGGCGGAGCCGGGGTAGTAGAACACCAGAATCCCCCGGATCTGGCCGTATTTGCCCTCCGGCGCCGCGTTGGAGTGGAGTGCCAGGTGCAGATCGTAGTTACCAGCGTTGGAGGCCCGGATGGAGGAGACTGCCGTCATTTCAGGTGTGTTGCGGGAAAAGCGGATGCCGGCGGCAGTGAGATAGGGCTCCATGGCGTCGGCCAGCCGGTTCATCCACTCCTCCTCCGTACCGCCGGTGACATAGAGATTGTTTTCCTGAGTGGATGGGGACAGGTAGATGATGGGCATAAGAAGACCTCCTTTTTGCCCATCCTATGAGCCGGCCGCCCAAAAAGTGAAACCGGTCCCGGTGCGCTTGGCGCACCGGGACCGGGAAAGACAGCTGCACTTAGTCAACCTTGGGACCGGCGGCCACCAGGGCCTTGCCGGCGTCGTTGCTGGTGTACTTGGCAAAATTCTTGACAAAGCGGGCGGCCAGGTCCTTGGCCTTGGTGTCCCACTCAGCGGGATCGGCGTAAGTATTGCGGGGGTCCAGGATGTTGGTGTCCACACCGGGCAGAGCGGTGGGCACCTCGAAGTTGAAGTAGGGGATAGTCTTGGTCTCCGCCTTCAGGATAGAGCCGTCCAGGATGGCGTCAATAATGCCCCGGGTATCCTTGATGGAAATGCGCTTGCCGGTGCCGTTCCAGCCGGTGTTCACCAGATAGGCCTTGGCGCCCGACTTGGCCATCTTCTTTACCAGCTCCGCACCGTACTTGGTGGGGTGGAGCTCCAGGAAGGCCTGGCCAAAGCAGGCGGAGAAGGTGGGCGTGGGCTCGGTGATGCCCCGCTCGGTGCCCGCCAGCTTGGAGGTAAAGCCGGACAGGAAGTAGTACTCGGTCTGCTCCGGGGTCAGGATGGACACGGGCGGCAGCACGCCGAAGGCGTCAGCGGAGAGGAAGATCACGTTCTTAGCGTCGGGACCGGCAGACACGGGCCGGACGATCTTCTCAATGTGGTCGATGGGGTAGGAGACACGGGTGTTCTCCGTGACCGAGTCGTCATTGAAGTCGCAGTGGCCGTTTGCGTCCACGGTGACGTTTTCCAGCAGGGCGTTGCGCTTGATGGCGTGATAGATGTCGGGCTCGGACTCCTTATCCAGGTTGATGACCTTGGCGTAGCAGCCGCCCTCAAAGTTGAACACGCCGTTGTCGTCCCAGCCGTGCTCGTCGTCGCCGATGAGCAGGCGCTTGGGATCGGTGGACAGGGTAGTTTTGCCGGTGCCGGACAGGCCGAAGAACAGGGCGGTGTTCTCACCGTTCATATCAGTGTTGGCGGAGCAATGCATGGAGGCAATGCCCTTCAGGGGCAGGAAGTAGTTCATCATGGAGAACATGCCCTTCTTCATCTCGCCGCCGTACCAGGTATTCAGGATAACCTGCTCCCGGGAGGTGAGGTTGAAGATCACAGCGGTCTCAGAATTAAGGCCCAGCTCCTTATAGTTTTCCACCTTGGTCTTGGAGGCGTTGTAGCAGACGAAGTCAGGCTGGAAGTTTTCTAGCTCCTCAGCGGTGGGCTCAATGAACATGTTCTTCACAAAGTGGGCCTGCCATGCCACTTCCATGATGAAGCGGATGGCCATGCGGGTGTCGGCATTGGTGCCGCAGAACACGTCCATGACATACAGCTTCTTGTTGGACAGCGCCTGAACGGCCAGCTTCTTACAGACATCCCAGGCCTGGGGAGAGGCGGGCTTATTGTCGTTCTTGAATTCGTCCGAGGTCCACCACACGGTGTCCCGGGAGATATCGTCCATGACGATGAACTTGTCCTTGGGGGAACGGCCGGTGTAAATGCCGGTCATCACGTTTACAGCGCCCAGATCGGTGACCTGGCCCTTGTCGTAGCCATCCAGATCGGCTCGGGTCTCCTCCTGAAACAGGACTTCGTAAGAGGGATTGCGGAGGATATCGGTGACGCCGGTAATGCCGTATTGATTCAAATTGATGTTTGCCATAATGCAGACCCCTTTCCTGTATAGATCGCTCTGGGGCTCCAATGAAGCGGCCAAGCCCCGGAAGTTACAAGTGCTGTGACCATAATCATACACAGAAACGGGCGTAAAGTCAATTCTCTATGTTGCGTAATTTTGCAATTTTATTTTCTGAAAATTTCAAACTGGCCTCCGGAGGGCTGGAAAACTCAGGGCGCCAGATCCTGGAGCGCACGGGCCAGCGCGGCAAATTCGGCGATGCTCAGCCGCTCTCCCCGGATGCTCTCGGGCAGCCCGGCGTCAGCGATGGCCTGCCGCAGCTGATCTTTGCTCAGCTTGTCGCCGAAGGCGGAGGCCAGGCCATTGAGCAGGGTCTTGCGGCGCTGGGCAAAGGCGGCACGCACCACCCGGAAGAAAAACGCCTCGTCCACCAGATCCTGAGGCGGCGTCTGCCTGGGCACCAGCCGGATGACCGCAGAGGTGACCTTGGGGGCGGGCAGAAAACACTCCGGCGGTACCTCAAATAAAAATTCCGGCACGGTATGGTACTGGCAGAACACTGAGAAAGCGCCGTAGTCGGAGGAGGCAGGGGAAGCGCAGATCCGCAGAGCTACTTCCCGCTGGATCATCACCGTGATGGCCTGAAAGCACCCGGCTTCGATCAGGGCGGTCAGGATGGGGGTGGTGATGTTGTAGGGCAGATTGGCGCAGGCCAGGGGCGTGAGACCGGGGAACCGTTCAGCCGCCAGGGCGGCCAGATCCAGTTTCATGGCGTCCCCGGGGATGACGATCACGTTATCATAGGGCGCAAGAGTCTCCTCCAGAATGGGCAGCAGGGACTTATCCAGCTCGATGGCGGCCACCTTGCCTGCCCGCCGGGCCAGCTGCACCGTCAGCGGGCCGATACCCGGCCCGATCTCCAGCACGCCGCAGCCTTCGTCGGCGCCGGAAGCCTCGGCGATGTCACGGGGTACCCAGCCCTCAATCAGAAAATTCTGGCCCATGCTCTTAGAAAAGCGGAAGCCGTGGCGGCCCAGCAGGGCCCTGATGTCTTTTTCGTTGCAAAGATCCATTTGGGGATCACCTCATGTTTCATTCTGCCGTGGAGCATATCGTGCCTGCATTATATCACAGGCGGGCAGGAAAGAAAACAGGGAGCACAGGCTTATTTACGCCTAGAATGAGCATGCTCAACAAAAAGAGAGAAATATTGGAAGCTAGAAATGTATAAACTGCACAAATGACGAAGGCGAAATTGTAGCATACGGAGAAATGACGATGCTTCGTTGCAAAGGAAAACATGCTTGTGTTATGATGGCCCTGCCTTTACCGGAAAGGAGGGAGAGCCGACAAAAGGAAAGACTCCGCGGCTGGGCAGGCGCTGCCTGTTCCAGTGACATTGAGTATTTAGGAGGAGACCTTTTATGAAGAAGCATCATGTCAGCAGCAAGATCCTCGCCCTTGGCCTGGCGGCCGCTCTGGGGCTGGGTATGACCACTGCTTTTGCGGCGCTGTCCGTCAACCCGGCCACCACCAAGGTCAGTGTGGACGGCAAGCCCGTCCAGGTGGAAGCGTACAATATCAACAACGGCAACAACTTCTTCAAGATCCGGGATCTGGCGGAGGCGCTGGACATCGGAGTCACCTGGGATGCGGCCACCGATTCCGCGGCCATCGACACCACCAGCCACTACAAGCCCGATCCCACTCAGCTGATCACCGGCAACTGGGCGCCCGCCACCCGTGCCCGGATTCAGGCTGTGATCGATGAGAACGCCAACAAGGGCAAATATGTGGTCTTTGACTTTGATAATACTTCCGTGATCTTTGATATTCAGGAAGCCCTCCTGGTCTACCAGATCGAGAACCTGATCTTCAAGATCAAGCCAGAGGACATGACCAAGGTGCTGGAGACCGGCATTCCCGATCTGAACAAGAGCATGGGCACCAGCCTTGACGGCAAGAACATCACCCCCGCCACCCTGGCTGCCGACATTTCCAGCGATTATGCCTGGCTGTACAAGAACTACAAGGGCCTGGCCGGCGATAAGGATCTGGACTACATCCACGCCTCCAACCAGTACCAGGATTTCGCGGCCAAGGTGCGCTTCATGTACAACAATCTGGGCGACTACTTTGATCACGCCGTCTCCTATCCCTGGGTCACTTATCTGTTCACCGGCATGACCCCCGCGGAGGTCCAGGAGCTGGCCACCGCTTCCCACAAGTACTGGGCTTCCTACGGCCGTTATGCCGAGGAGACCTGGACTTCTCCCATTGAGCTGCCCGGCAAGAGCGGCGTGGTTTCCGCCAGCTTTATCACCGGCCTCACCTTTACCGATGAGCTGAAGGACCTGTATGCCACCCTGATGGCCAACGGCATTGATGTGTACATCGTCTCTGCGTCCCCCATCGACACCGTCCTGGCGGCCAACAAGGCCATGGGCTACGGCGTACCGGAGGATCAGGTCTTCGCCATGCGCAACAAGCTGGACGCCAATGGCCGCTACATCAACGAGTATAACTACGACTGGGGCGGCGAGGGCAAGTATGCTCAGACCCAGGGCGAGGGCAAGAGCACCATTATCACCAACTTCATCGCGCCCAAGTACAACAACGACGGCCCGCTGATGGTCTTCGGCGACAGCGCGGGCGACTGGAACATGATGACCGACTGGATGGATGAGGGCGACACCGTGCTGGGCGTCATTTTCAACCGCTACCGCAAGCCTTCCAGCGATCCCATCTGGGAGGGCTCCAACCAGGCCGCCCAGACCATCGGCGATCCCGATACCCGCTTTGTGCTCCAGGGCCGTGACGAGAACACCGGTGAGCTGCGTCCCAGCGAGAAGTCCATCATGCTGGGTACCACTGAGGAAGTGTTGGTTCGTCCCGCCAAGTAAATGATCTTATAAAGAACAAACCGGAGGCGCCGCAAAAGCGGCGCCTCCGGTACTTTTTCAGGTTTTTCTCAGCCGGGCCATCTTAAGGTCGTCCACATATTGACCGTTGCGTACCGTGGTCATCCGCATGCGGCCTTCGATCTCAAAGCCCAGCTTTTCGTACAGATGAATGGCCCGCTCGTTGTCGGCGAATACCTCCAGCTCCACTCGTACCAACATGAGCCAGTTGTCCGCCAAATCCAGCAGGGTGCGCATAAGGGCGGTGCCCACCCCCATGTTCTGGTAGTCGGTGTGGACAAAAAGGCCCACGCTGCCCACATGGCGCATCCGGGGGTTGGGGAAGACATGAAGGCCCGCGGCGCCGATGACAGTGCCGTCCTCCAGCACTGCCACAAAGTGGTGGTCATTGGGGCCCAGTCCCTGGATGAAGGTCACGCTGTCGGCAGCCCGGTAGGAGGGCAGGCCCAACGTGTTTTCAAATACGCCCGGCATTTTCCGCAGAGCGGCGGTTCCTTCGGCGTCTTCCGGCCGTGTGGGGCGGATCGTGTAGTTCACAGGGCATCCTCCTTACCAAATATTTTTGCCACTATACCACAAAGAAGGGCAAAAGACAACCGCCCGGAGGATTTTCTCCTCCGGGCGGTAAAACAATGCACTCAGTACGCGGCCACCACGCCGCCGTCATTGGCATACACCGTGGAGATGCCGCCGGTCTCGCTGATGAGAATTTCGGAGAACTGGCACTGCTTCAGGGCCAGTTCCCGCAGGTGGTAGGCCCGCTCCAGGCAGTTGCAGTGAACAATGGCCAGCCGCTTGCCCACGTGGCAGGGATCGGAGGCCATGATGGACACCATCTTGCTCAGGGCCTGCTTCACCGACATGGCCTGCCCCTTCTTGCAGATCTCGCCCTCCGGGGTGGAGCCCAGCAGCAGCTTGATGCGCAGTGTGCTGGTTACCAGGGACTGCATCCGGGACAGCCGGCCGTTCTTCCGCAGGTTATCCAGGTTCTCCAGCACGAACAGAGTGTCCATCTCCTCGATATAGCGGGACACCTGGGCCACCACCGTGGTGAAGTCCATACCGGATTGGGCCAGTTCCTGGATCTTCAGCGCCACCAGCACCTCTCCGGCGGAGGCGGAACAGGAGTTGAAGATGTGGATGTTGGTATTGGGATGCTCCTCCAGCCACAGGCTCCGGGCCTGGGCCGCGGCGTTGTGGGAGCCGGAGAGCAGGGCGGACAGAGTGACCACATAGATGTCATCCGCCCCGCAGTCAAAGGCGTCCAGATACTGGGCGGGGGAGGGGCAGGAGGTGTGGGGTGCGGTGGGGCACTCCTTCATGGCCAGGAGCAGGGCACCACGGTCAAAGCAGGCGTCGTCCACGATGGACTGCTCCCCCACATGGATGGTCAGAGGCACGCTGACAAAAGCGCCGTCCCGCAGCTGGGCGGGCGTCAGATCACAGCAGCTATCAACAATGATTTTGAAACTCATAACAAAAATCCCCGAATATAATATTAAAGATTACATCTCTCTTTTGGGTCATTGTATCATCAATACCGCAAAAAGTAAAGGGAGAAGATGTAAACAAATCGGATTTCCCTCCGGATCAGCCTTACCAGCTGAACCGGTCGGGGGCGCCCACCAGGATGCGGGCGGAGCAGGGGGGAACGGGCAGCCAGGTGCGGCCGCCATCGTTGTTGAAAATGGCGTTGTCGTTCAGAACGTCCTGGAGCACCGGCTCCTGATGGGGAAATTCCACGTGGACTTCCTGGGGCTCCAGATTGAGGACCACATAGACCCGCTGGCTGTCGGTGGAGCGGCGGAAGACCAGCTGCTGGTTCTTGATGACCACGTTTTCGTAGCGGCCCAGCCGCAGGGCGGGGAAGGCGGAGCGGATGGCGGCCAGCTTGGCCAGATGAGCGCACAGGCTCTGGTCCAGCTCCATCATCTCCTTCAGCTCCAGGTGGGGACGGAGCACCACGTCGGAGGTTTTGCTCCGGGCGCCCTGGATGGCCCACTCGCTGCCGTAGTACAGGGAGGGAATGCCCGGCATGGTGTACAGCAGGGTGTACACATTTTCCAGGTGGGCGGGATCGTTCAGCTTGCTGGCCAGGCGGTCCACATCGTGGTTGTCCGCGAAGTTGTAGAGGATCAGGTTCTGATAAATGCCGCCCGGCCCAAACTGGCGGTTGAGGGAGTGGGCGATCTCGAAATAGTTCTTGTCGTTGTGGGAGGACCACAGGCCCTTCCAGCACTCGTAATTGGTGACGGAATCCAGCATTTCCGGGTTGGCCCACCGGGCGTAGTCCCCGTGAATGATCTCACCCATGAGCCAGAATTCCGGGTCCCTGGCCTTTACAAAGCCCTTGAGGGTGCGGAAGAAGTCGAAGTCCACGCAGTCGGCGGCGTCCAGCCGCAGGCCGTCGATGTGGAATTTGTCCATCCACATGCCTACTGCGTCCAGTAGGTGGCGCACCACGTCAGGGTGGCGGAGGTTGAGCTTTACCAGCTCATAGTGGCCCTGCCAGGCGGTGTACCAGAAGGGGTCGCCCATGGGGGAGGGGCCGCCGAAGTTCAGGTCGTGGAACCAGCCGCAGTAGGGGGAAGCCTGCCCCTTTTCCCGTACGTCCTTAAAGGCCCAGAACTCCCGGCCCACGTGGTTGAATACACCGTCCAGCACGATGCGGATGCCGTTTTCGTGGAGCGCGTCGCACAGACTGGCAAAGGACTCGTTGTCCCCCAGGCGGCAGTCCACCTGGTAGTAGTCGGCGGTGTCGTAGCCGTGCTTGACGGACTGGAACACCGGCCCCAGATAGAGAGCGTTGATCCCCAGCTCCTTCAGATGGGGAATCCAGTCCCGCAGCTGCTCCAGCCGCTGCACCGGCTGACCGAAGTCGTTGTACTCCGGCGCGCCGCAGAACCCAAGGGGATAGATATGGTAGAACACAGAATCGGTGGACCAATGGCTCATGGCAAATGCCTCCGTTTCGATGTGTGGAATAGGTTCAGTTTCCTTCTTCCTCCAGCTCTTTCAGCAGCTTCTGGTCCTCCTTGGAGGACAGATCCAGCTTTTCATACAGGTCGGGCCGGCGCTGACGGGTGCGGAGGATGGACTGCTTCCGCCGCCATTTGGCGATGTTCTTGTGGTCGCCGGAGCGGAGGATGGGGGGGACCTTCCGGCCATGCCACTCCTCGGGGCGGGAATACTGGGGGTACTCCAGCATGCCGTTCCAGTGGCTCTCGTTTTCAAAGCACTCGGGGTCGGACAGCACACCGGGCACCAGGCGGGCCACCGCGTCGGCCACCACCATGGCCGCCAGCTCCCCGCCGGTGAGGACGAAGTCACCAATGGAGATCTCCTCGTCCACGCACTCCTCGATGAACCGCTCATCAATGCCCTCATAGTGGCCGCACACCAGGATCAGGTGGTCGTAGTCGTCCCGCAGGCGGCGGGCGTCGCCCTCGGTAAAGGTCTTGCCCGCGGGAGACATGTAAATCGTATGCCCTGGCCCGTGGGTATCCACAATGTGCTTCCAGCACTGGTAGAGAGGGTCGGCCTGCATTACCGCTCCCCGGCCGCCGCCGTAAGGGTAGTCGTCCACCTGCTTCTGCTTGTTCAGGGTGTAGTCCCGGATCTGGTGGGCCTCGATTCGGATGATGTCCCGCTCCTGGGCCCGGCCCAGGATGGACTCGTTCATCATATCCCCCACGGTCAGATCAAAGAGGGTCATAATATCAATGCTATACATCGGTGCGCATCCCCTCAATGAGCCGGACTTTGATATAGCCGCCCTCTACGTTGGTCTCCGCCAGGAACTCGTCCACGGCGGGGATCATATACTCATGCTCGCCCTTGACCACATAGACCTCGTGAGCGGGAGGTGTGAGTACGTCGGCCACCACGCCCAGCTTTTCGCCGGTGGCGGCGTCAATGACGTCCAGCCCCATCAGGTCGGCGATGAAGTGCCGCCCCTCGGGGAGTTCTACGCCGGTGCGGTCGATGGAGACGGTTTTGCCCTTCAGGGCCATGGCGGCGTTCACGTCGCTCACCCCCTCCAGGGTGGCCAGCACATTGCCCTTGTGGACACGGGTGGCCCGGACCTTGACGGGCTTGGCGTCGATATAGAGCGTATCGAACTGGCAGAGGAACTCCGGGGTGTCGCACCAGGTGACGATCTTCACCTCGCCCTGAATGCCGTGGGTGTTGACGATCTGCCCGGCCTCGAGAAATTGGTTTTTCATAGTTCTGCAACCTCCTGCAGGCTGGAATTTAATACAAAAAGCGGCGGGGTAGCTACCCCGCCGCTTTTTAGTCGACGATCTCGACGGAGACCTTGGTGCCCTGGCGCTGAGCCACGGAGCGCATCAGCGTGCGGATCTCCTTGGCGATGCGGCCCTGGCGGCCGATCACCTTGCCCATGTCCTCGGGGGCTACCCGAAGCTCCAGGACGGTCTCACTCTCGCCGGCGTGCTCGGTAACCACCACAGAGTCGGGATGGTCTACCAGGCTGCGGGCGATGTAGGTGAGCAGTTCCTTCATGCCAGCCTGACCTCCAAATTAGATGGCGCCAGCTTTTTTCAGCAGAGCCTTCACGGTCTCAGTGGGCTGAGCACCAGTCTTAATCCAGGCCTGGGCGCGCTCGGCGTCCACCTTGATCTCGGCGGGCTGGGTCAGCGGGTTGTAGGTGCCGATCTCCTCGATGAAGCGGCCGTCACGGGGATAGCGGGAGTCCGCCACCACGATGCGGTAGAAAGGAGACTTCTTAGCGCCCATACGACGCAGTCTGATCTTAACCATTGTATCTTCACCTCCATGTAAGTTTCAAACATCTATGGAAACGCGGCGTGCCGCGCTTACCAACCATTAGAAGGGCAGGCCGGGCAGCTTGCCGAAGCCGCCCATCTTTCCCATCCGGCCCAGCTTCTTCATGTTCTTGCCGGAGAACTGCTTGCTCATCTGCTGCATCAGCTCAAACTGCTTGAGCAGGCGGTTGATGTCCACCACCTGGGTGCCGGAACCGGCGGCGATGCGCTTTTTCCGGCTGTTGTTCAGCAGAGAGGGGTCCTCCCGCTCAGCGGGGGTCATGGAAAGGATGATGGCCTCGGTGCGGGCCAGGGCGGACTCGTCCACCATGGCGCCTTCCAGAGCCTTACCGTTGACGCCGGGCAGCATCCCGGCAATGTCGCTGAGAGAGCCCATACTTTTGAGCTGCACCAGCTGGTCGTAAAAGTCGGACAGGGTAAACTTGTTCTTGCGCAGCTTCTGCTGCAGCTCGGCGGCCTTCTTGGCGTCGAAGCTCTGCTGGGCCTTCTCGATGAGGGAGAGCACGTCGCCCATGCCCAGAATGCGGGAGGCCATCCGGTCGGGGTAGAACAGGTCTACCTGATCCAGCTTCTCGCCCTGGCCTACGAACTTGATGGGCTTGCCGGTCACAGCCTTGATGGACAGGGCCGCGCCGCCGCGGGCGTCGCCGTCCAGCTTGGTGAGCATCACGCCGGTGATATCTAGCGCCTCATCAAAAGCCTTGGCGGCGTTCACCGCGTCCTGACCGATCATGGCGTCCACGATCAGCAGGATCTCGGTGGGGTCGATGGCCGCCTTCATCTGTTTGAGCTGATCCATCAGCTCCTCATCCACATGGAGACGGCCGGCGGTGTCGATGAAGACGATGTCGTTGCCGTGCTTCTTGGCGTGCTCGATGCCTGCCTTGGCGATGTCGATGGGATCGATCTGCCCCATCTGGAACACCGGCACGTCCACCTGGGCGCCCACCACTTCCAACTGGGTGATGGCGGCGGGACGGAAGGTATCGCAGGCCACCAGCAGGGGCCGCTTGCCCTGCCGCTTGAACAGCCCCGCCAGCTTGGCGCCGTTGGTGGTCTTGCCCGCACCGTTGAGGCCGCACAGCATGACTACCGTGGGAGGCTTGGGAGAGATGGTCAGCTTGGTGTTCTCACCGCCCATCAGGCTGGTGAGCTCCTCGTTGACGATCTTTACGATCATCTGGGCGGGGGTCAGGCTCTCCAGTACGTCGGAGCCGACGGCCCGCTCGGTAACAGAGGCCACGAACTGCTTGACAACCTTGAAGTTGACGTCGGCCTCCAGCAGGGCCATCCGGATCTCCTTCATGGCCTCCTTTACGTCGGCCTCGGTGAGACGGCCCTTGCCCCGCAGC
>CALWXT010000034.1 GCA_944385575.1 uncultured Flavonifractor sp.
AAAAAGCGCGGGCCATTCGGCCCGCGCTTTTTTGCGTCTCCATGTGACGGATCGGGCACCTGCGGCGTATTTCAGATGAAAGGCCTTTTCCACTACTTTGGAAAGGAGGGAGTTCGGAATGGATGGAACTGCTCAGGAGTTTTCCACCAGAGCGGAAGAGCTGGTGGACAAATACGCCAGGCTGGTCTACCAGCTGGCCTACGCCCGCACCCGCAGCAAGGAGGCGGCGGAGGATATTTTTCAGGATGTGTTCCTCAGACTGGTGAGCAAACGTCCCGTCTTTGACAGCGCGGAGCACGAGAAAGCCTGGTTCTGCCGGGTAACGGTCAATTGCGCCAATTCTTACTGGCGCAATCCCTTTCGCCGCAAGACCCAGTCACTTGACGAGACGGAGGCCGGGCGGCTGTCCGCTCCCGGCCCGGAGGAAGACAGCGGGGAGCTGAATGCCTGCCTGGACCGGCTGTCCCCCGAGCTGCGCACCGTCGTCCATCTCTATTACTACGAGGGCTATTCCAGCCCGGAAATCGCCGCCCTGCTGGGCAAGGGGGAATCCGCCGTGCGGACGGCCCTGATGAGGGCCCGGCGGCAGCTGCGGGATTTTTGGGAAGAAGGAGGGAATCCCTGTGTTTGAGCAGGACTATCGCAATCAGTTGGATCAAATTTCCCCTGACCCCAGGCTGGTGGCGGACACCAAGGCGGCCATGCGGGCTGTCCTGACCGGGGTGCAAAAGCCCCGTCGCCATCTGACCCGCCGGGGGCTGGCCGCCCTGGCAGCCGCCGCCGTTCTCACCGTCACCGCCCTGGCGGCGGCCCCGACCATCTGGCAGGCCATTCAGAATGATCTGGGGAACCGGGCCCCCTACGCTACCCAGGTGCTGGGCTCCTGCGAGGATCAGGGCATCCGTATCGAGGTTCAGGCCGCTCTGGCCGATACCCGGGTCACCCGCCTCTACTTCACCGTACAGGATCTGACTGGGAATACCCTGGACACAGACACCACAAGTGATCTGCTCCTCTCTCTGAAGACCGACGGACAATTTGACTGGGGCAACGGCGGCAAGGGCCTGGAGGTGCTCTCCTACGACCCGGAGCAGCATCTGGCCACCCTGGTGTACAGCCGTGGTACCGCCGACCTGGCAGATTCTCCCCCCACCCAAGCCCGTTTGGAGGCCACCTGTTTTATTCCCGGCCACCGGCAGGCGGAGCTGGCACTGAGCCGGGAGGAGCTCTCCACAGATAGCCTGGAAAGTGTTGTCACCGATACCGGCGCCACCGTCCTTCTCCCCAATCAGAGCCCCATGGCCCTGGGCGAGGATGGGAACATCTCCATCTCCTCCATGGGCTTTGCCTCCGACGGATCTTTCCACATCCGCTTTGCCCAAGGGGAAACTGTCTCTCCCATTACAGACGGCGGGTGTCCCTTCCGGGTAGACTACCATCTGTATGACCCGGAGGACCCGGATCGCTGGCCGGAGCAGAGCGTGGACGACATCATTTGCACCGCCGTGGAAGGCGGTTGGGACCTCTGCCTGCCCAGCCTGACACCGGACACCCTGGAATATCTGGACCTGCTCTACCTCACCGCCGATTATTCGGTGGCAGGCGGCCGTATCGAAGGAAATTGGGAGATCACCGTTCCTGTGGAGGTAATGGACCTGCGCACCGCCGCCCCGGCAGAGCCTCTGGTATTCTCCTATACCCAGGGCGGAGAGCAGCCCTACGGCCGGGCCCATGACGCTCAGTTGGATGCGCTCACCATCTCCCCTCTCAGCGTCTGCGCCGATTTCACGACCCCCGAGGACCAGGACGAACCTTGTATGCTCAACGGCAGGGAACTCTCCCTCACCGTCACCATGACCGACGGCGCCGTGCTCACTCCCGCCTACTATGACGAGGTGTGGAGCCGGCGGGCAGGCTGGGTGATGTGGGAATTTGAGGAACCCATCGACCCGGAGCAGGTGGTCTCGGCCACCCTCAACGGTGAAACCCTCCCTCTCTCCTGACCCTCCAAGGCCCCGGCGGATGACCGTCGGGGCCTTTTGCGCGATTTTTCTAAAATTCTTGTTGTAAGTCCTTTCCGTTTCATGTATAATGGACAACAGCAGTTTAGTACACTGCTCCGCGATTCCAAATGTAAGGAGAGGAAACAAGTTATGAGCTATTCCGTACAAAATATCCGCAACGTATGCCTGCTGGGACACGGTGGCAACGGAAAGACCTCCCTGGCGGAGAGCATGCTGTATTTGACCGGCGGAACCGTGCGGCTGGGCAACCCCGTCGACGGCAACACCGTTTGTGACTATGATCCTGAGGAGATCCGCCGCCAGATTTCCATCTCCACCGCGGTGGCTCCCGTGGAATATAACGGCTGCAAGATCAATGTGCTGGACACTCCGGGCTACTTCGACTTCTCCGGCGAGGTCATCGAGGCCCTGCAGGTTTCCGACGCCGCCATCATCGTCTGCTCCGCCAAGGGCGGCATGAGCGTGGGCGCCGAGAAGGCCTGGAAGCTGTGCGAGCAGCGCAAGCTGCCCCGGCTGCTCTATATCTCCAAGACCGATGAGGACAACTCCGACTACAACGCCGCCTTTGAAACCCTGCGGGAGCGGTTCGGCAAGAACATCGCCCCTGTGGTGGCTCCCATCTGGGACGCCGACAAGAAGGTCATCGGCTTTATCGACGTGCTCCATAAGCGCGCCTTCGAGGCCGGTCCCAAGGGCGAGCGCGTGGAGATCGACGTGCCCGACGAGAAGAAGCCCGTGCTGGACGAGCTGTACGACGCCCTGAAGGAGTCCGTGGCCGAGACCAGCGAGGAGCTGATGGAAAAGTATTTCGCCGGCGAGGACTTCACCTACGCCGAGATGATCCAGGGCCTGCGGGCAGGCGTGAAGGACCTGTCCCTGTTCCCCGTGGTGTGCGGCTCCGCCGTCACCGGCCTGGGCACTCGTATGCTGCTGGACATCATCGTGGAGCTGCTCCCCTCCCCCCTGGAGGGCCGGCCCCTGATGGGCGAGAATGAGAAGGGCGAGCTGGATGAGTTCGTTTCCTCCCCCGGCGCTCTGCCCTGCGCCCTGGTCTGGAAGACCGTGTCCGACCAGTACGGCAAGTACTCCTACGTGAAGGTGCTCTCCGGCAACCTGAAGCCCGACATGCAGATGGTCAACGCCCGCACCGGCGCCACCGAGAAGCTGGGCCGCCTGTACGTCATGAAGGGCAAGAAGGCCGAGGAAGTCAAGGAGCTGGAGTGCGGCGACATCGGCGCCATCGGTAAGATGGATAAGGTCAAGACCGGCGACACCCTGTCCGATCCCCGTAAGGTGGTCAAGCTGGAGGCCATTCCCTTCCCCGAGCCCTGCTACTCCGTGGCCATTACTCCCAAGACCAAGGGCCAGGAGGACAAGATCGCTGCCGGCCTCATCCGCCTCAACGAGGAGGATATGACCTTCAACTGGGTGAACAACGCCGAGACCCATCAGATGGTGGTCTCCGGCACCGGCGATATGCAGATGGACGTGATCCTGTCCCGTCTGAAGAGCCGCTTCGGCGTGGACGCCGAGCTGTCCGAGCCCCGTGTGGCTTACCGCGAGAAGATCCGCAAGAAGGTGGAGGTCCAGGGCCGCCACAAGAAGCAGACCGGCGGTCACGGCCAGTTTGGTGATGTCTGGATGCGCTTCGAGCCCGGCGACACCGAGGAGCTGCAGTTCTGCGAGGAGGTCGTGGGCGGCGCTGTGCCCAAGAACTACTTCCCCGCCGTGGAAAAGGGTATGCGCGAGGCCGTGGTTCACGGCGTGCTGGCGGGCTATCCCGTTGTGTACCTGAAGGCCACTCTGTTTGACGGCTCCTACCACCCCGTTGACTCCTCCGAAATGGCGTTCAAGACCGCCGTGCAGCTGGCCTACAAGGCCGGTATGCCCCAGGCTAGCCCCGTGCTGCTGGAGCCCATCGGCGAGCTGAAGGTCACCATCCCCGACAGCTATATGGGCGACGTTATCGGCGACCTGAACAAGCGCCGCGGCCGCGTGATGGGTATGAACCCCGACGGCGAGGGCAACCAGATCGTGGAGGCCGAGGTGCCCATGGCTGAGATGGGCCGCTACGCCATCGACCTGCGGTCCATGACCCAGGGCCGTGGTTCCTTCACCTTCCACTTCGTCCGCTACGAGGACGCGCCTCCTGCCGCCCAGGAAAAAGCCATTGAGGCTGCCAAGGCTATGCAGGAAGAAGCTAACTAAGATAACGCACAAGCGCCGGGCTGTTTACAGCCCGGCACTTTCTTCCTCAAAGCGAGCCCAGCGCAGCGGGTCGCTTTGGGAGCGGAGGAGCAAGGGAGCGGCTTGAGGAATGGCCGTCAGGCCGTTCCGAATAGAGCGGACTTTGCGACGACGCGGCTATGCAGGAAGAAGCTAACTAATAGATATACAAAAGTGCCCCGGCCATAGGCCGGGGCACTTCTTTATTGGACCGGGGCCTTCTCCAGCTCTGACGGGAAGAACTGGAGGGCGTACTGCATGGTAAAAAAGGCCCCGGCGTCGTTCCAGCTGTTTCTCATTCGGTTCTCCATGGCGGACACAGCGGGATACTGGATGCCGACCCGCTGGTGGGTGTAGTTGAACCATCCACTGATAAGATAGCCGTCCTGGGTCGCCTCAATGGGATAGGCCACATAGCCCCGGTGATTTTCACCGCTGTTTGGCATAGAGAAGGCAGCAAACACGTCGGTACTGGTCTGCTGTCCCCAGAAGATACTGTCCGAGGCAAAGGTCTGCTCACCCAGGAACCAGTAGGGAGCGGAATAGGTCTGACCGTTTTTGTCATACAGCACCCGGCCGGTGACCGCTCCCCCGGCACGCCACCCGTCGGAATCCTGATAGACGGGCCAGAGCTGAATAGATTCCGTACCGTAGAAGCCAGGGTTCTCCTCCCAGAGGAAGTGCTGAATGATCATCCACCGCTCCTGTTCTCCGGGCAGCTCCACCGCCACACCGGTGATGTGCAGTGTTTTTTGCTTGTCGTTGTTCACAGGTTCGTCACTCGTCTCCACCACCGCCCGGAGTGCCCCGTCACAGGCGGCCAGGTCCTCCGCCGCCAGGTCGTTCACCACATAATCCGGCACACCCAGTTCCAGCAGTTCCGACTTGATTTCCGCCGCTCCGCTGTGTTCTTCGGCGTCAACGGGCGTCCACTCCATGGGATAGCTGCCTCCAAACAGCCAGCCGCAGATGCAGCCTCCCACCAGCAGGATGGTGATAGCCAGGGCTACAGTTCCGTCCTCCAGCCGCACCGGCGCAGGGCGGATGGCGTAGCCCGCCTCGTCCAGTTCCCCGGAGAGCTTCCGCAGGCTACAGATAATGCAGATATACACCACGATCATGACCACGCCCAGAATCAGACCCACATACCCCACCAGGGCCAGCAGGCACAAGATCCCATACCACACCATCAGGGCTACCGCGCCACCGGCGTGGGGCGGCAGGCCCACTTTCCGCTGGACTGCCCGGAAGCCACCCCAGATGCAGAAGAACTCCACAAACATCAGGGCCAAATTGATCCCCGTCAGGACGATCATCCGGGGGGCGGCGTGGACCCGCTCCTGCAAAATAGTGGAATTGAGGATCAGGTTGGCAAACAGATACACCGCCCGCAGGAGCGTGATGCCAAAGCAGGCGCCAAACCACCGGTTTTCCCGACGCAAGGCCCGGAAGCCCAGCAGCAGCAATACCATGCCGATGGCGGGAAGGATATAGTCCAGATACAGGAAGTTGAGGGTAATCGAGGTCAGTCCCAGACCCGTCAGCACCCGGTTCATGGCCTTTTTCCACGGGGTAACGTCGGCCACCACGTCTTCGGGAGGCAGGTCGGGCAGGCTATCCTTCAGCAGGGCGTCAAAATCGTCCTCTCTCATGGGCTCCCACTTGCGGTCATACACCGTCCTCACCTCCCAGCCATTTCCGCAGCTGCTGCTTCAGGCGGTAAAGCCGGCCCTCCACCGCCCGCTCCGTCATACCCAGCTCGGCGGCAATCTGGGAGGTGGGCTGCCGGTAGTAATATTTCCGGTAAAACAGGGATCGCTCCTCACCGGACAGCCGCTCCAAAGCCGCACGCACCGCGGCCTGCCGCTCCTGACGCAGCACTTCTTCCTCCGGCGTAGGGGCCGGGGACGGCAACCGCTCGTCTACTTCCTCCATGCCGCTGTGGCGGGTGTTGCTCCGGGCGTGATTCAGGGCAGTATTCCGGGCCACGGCGGTGAGCCAGGCCCCCCAGCTGCCCCGTTCCCTGTCAAACTGCCCCACCCGCTCCCACACCCGCAGGGCCGTCTCGGACAGGCAGTCCTCCCGGTCCCGGGGATCGGGCAGGATGGGGGCGATGACATACTTCATCAGCGGCCCGTAATGCCGCAGCAGCTGGTCCATGCCTGTCTCATCCCGCTGGAGCAGCAGTTCCACGATCTCCCGCTCGCCCATGCCGTCGCCTCCCTCCTGTTTCTTTCTATCTTATCATACACCGCCCGGCAGAAAAACCCACGGGCACTTCAGAAAAACTTAAGAAAAAAAACAAAGACAGCGGCACTTGTCCCATGGTAAACTGAAAGCACCATATCTGGATAGGAGGAAGATTGTATGAAGTTTGGAAAGAGAATCGCGGTCCTTGCGCTGGGCGCCGCCCTGACCCTGTCGATGACCGCCTGCGGCGGCACCGAAAACAAAGATGACTCCTCCGGCGATATCAGCACAGCCATGGAAAAGCTCAATGCCGTTTCCAGCCTGGACGCCACGATGGTGATGGAGATGAACATGAGCGTAATGGAGCAGCCTATGGAGACCAAGACCACCATGAACATGTCCTGCTTCAATGACCCCATGAAGCTGAAGGCCGACATGACCATGGACATGGGAGACCTGGGCGCCGTGGATATGAGCATGTATGCCGCCATGGACGGTGATACATACAACATGTACCTGTATGACGGCAGCAGCTGGACGACTCAGGCGGTGGACATGAGCTATCTCCAGCAGTATGACGCCAAGGAGAGCATGAACCTGTACCTGGAGAGCGGCGACGACTACACGCTGGATGGGACCGAGGAGATCAACGGCTCCACCGCCAACAAATTTACCGGGGTTATCCGGGGTGAGGCGCTGGAGGAGGTTCTGGCCGCCAGCGGCGCCACCAGCAACCTGGAAGCCAGCGTGGGCGACCTGGACCTTGCCAGCCTATACAGCGATCTGGGCGACCTGGAAATCACCGTGTGGGTGGACCAGGAGAGCGGCTATCCGGTGCGCTATGCCATGGACATGACCCAGATGATGCAGGGTATGATGGATAAGATCCTGGCCGCTTCCGCAGAGGGTGAGGACACCAGCGGTATGCTTACCGTGGACAAAGTGAACATGGTCATGGACTGCTTCAACTTTAACAGCGCCGCCGATTTTGAGATTCCGGCGGAAGCCCTGGGAGCCTGAGACATATAAAAAAGAGCCTGCCGCGTCGCGGCAGGCTCTTTTTTACTTATTTGTGGTAGAGCTTGTTTGTCTCGTACTGGGGCTCACAGGTAAGCCGGAGGCCCAGGCGGCTGTAAGTGCCGGAGTCCACCGGGGACAGGATGACGGTGGAGTGTGCCTCACAGCCCCGCAGGGCGGAGAGCTGGTCCAGCGCCCGCTTGGCCAGGGGATTCGTGGTGGCGGAGATGGCTAGGGCAATGAGGATCTCGTCGGAGTGGAGCCGGGGATTCACCGAGCCCAGATGGTGGACCTTCACCTGCTGGATGGGCTCCAGAGCCTCCCGGGAGATGAGATGCTGCCCATGGTCAATGCCCGCCAGGGCCTTGAGGGCGTTGAGCAGGGTGGAGGAGGAGGGGCCCATGAGGTCGGTGGTCTTACCGGTAACAACCTCGCCATTGGGCAGCTCAATGGCCCCGGCGGGCTTGCCGGTCTCCTCCGCCACCTGGGCGGCAGCAGCCACCACCGGACGGATGGACACATCCACGTGGGCCTGCTGCATCACGGTCTCCAGCTTGTACACCAGCTCGTCAGAGGCGGTGCCGATCTTCCGGTCACACAGGGCGGTGTAGTACCGGCGGACAATCTCCTGCCGGGCGGCGGCGCACACCGCGTCGTCGTCCACGATGCAGTTGCCCGCCATGTTCACCCCCATATCGGTGGGGGACTTGTAGGGGCACTCCCCCATGATCTTCTCAAACATGGCGGAGAGGACGGGGAAGATCTCCACATCCCGGTTGTAGTTCACCGTGGTCTCCCCGTAGGCGGCCAGATGGAAGGGGTCGATCATGTTCACATCCCCCAGGTCGGCGGTGGCCGCCTCATAGGCCAGGTTCACCGGGTGCTGGAGGGGCAGGTTCCAGATGGGGAAGGTCTCAAACTTGGCGTAGCCTGCCTTTACCCCCCGCTTGTACTCGTGGTACAGCTGGGACAGGCACACCGCCATCTTTCCGCTGCCGGGACCGGGGGCGGTGACCACCACCAGGGGCCGCTGGGTCTCGATATAGTCGTTCTTGCCATAACCCTCGTCGCTGACGATAAGGCCGGTGTTGTGGGGATAACCGGCAATGGGATAGTGGAGGTAGGTCTTGACCCCCAGATGCTCCATCCGGCGCTGGAAGGCGTCGGCGGCGGGCTGACCGGCGTACTGGGTGATGACTACGCTGCCCACCAGCAGCCCTTGGCTCCGGAAGGCGTCGATGAGCCGCAGCACATCCACATCATAGGTGATACCCAGGTCGCCCCGCACCTTGTTCTTCTCAATATCGCTGGCACAGATGGCAATGACCACCTCTACCGAGTCCCGCAGCTCCTTGAGCATGCGGATCTTGCTGTCCGGCTCGAATCCCGGCAGCACCCGGGAGGCGTGGTAGTCGTCAAAGAGCTTGCCGCCAAATTCCAAATAGAGCTTGTTGTCAAACTGCCCGATCCGCTCCCTGATATGGGCCGACTGGAGCTCCAGATACTTCTGATTGTCAAAACCGATCCTGTCCATGTTCCGGTTCCCCGTCCCTTCTCGCAAATTTCACTCAACGGCTATTGTACCACACTTCCGCCCCAAGCAGTAGCTTTTTTTCGCCCCCTGTCCAATTTTTTCCCCACCCCTTGACAAGGGCATCCTACACGTGTAGTATCACAGTAGATACTACACGTGTAGGAGGGCTCTCTATGAAGCTCAGCGACAAGGAGTGGCAGGTGCTGGAGGTATTATGGCAGGCAGAGAATGGCCTGAGTCTGGGCCAGACGGTGGAGGCTCTGCGTCCCGCTACGCTCTGGAGCCGGAACACGGTGCTCACCTACCTCACCCGGATGGAGGCCAAGGGTCTGGTGGTGATCGACAAGACAGCCGCACCCCACCGCTACCGGGCGGGGGTAGACCGGGAAGCCTGCGCCGCCCAGGAGCGGCGGGGCCTGCTGGACCGGGTATACCAGGGCTCGGCGGGCAAGCTGGTGGCCGCCTTTCTGAAGGAGGAGAAGCTCACCGCCCAGGAGCGGGAGGAGCTGCGGAAGCTGCTGGACGAGATGGAGGTATGACCTGTGGAACATATCTGGTCCTTTTTGCTACAGACTATTACTGTCTCCATTGCGGCGGCGGTGCTGCTCATTGCCAAGCGGCTCTTTCTGGATAAGCTGTCCCCCCGGTGGCAGTACGGAGTATGGGCCATCCTGGCCGTCCGGCTGCTGCTGCCCGCCGGGCTGCTGGGCCGCACTCTGCTTCCCGGTCTGGACGTAGTGCTGGAGGCGGTGAAAACCGGGGTGGAATCTCACTTGTCTTCCGCTCTTGCCAGCCCCTACGGGGTGACGGAGGTGCTGGCTCCCATTCCTCTGATACGCCTTGTCCCGCCGGGCAGCGTCACCGATGTGCTGTTTCTCCTCTATGCCGCCGGGGTGATCGTCACCCTGCTGTGGTTCTTCCTGTCCTATCTGGCCCTGCGGCGTCGAGTGGCAAAGGGCTCCGCCCCCTCTCCTGATGCGCTGGCGCAGGTGGATGCAGTGGCCGCTCAATACGGGCTGAAGGCTCCCAGACGGGTGATCGTACTGCCGGGGGTGGAGAGCGCCTTTGTGTGCGGCCCGCTGTCTCCGGTGCTGGTGCTGCCGGAGCGGGCTGTGGATGACAAGGTGATCCTCCACGAGCTGCTCCACCTGAAATACGGCGATCTGTGGGCCGGGGTGGGCATGTGCATCCTGCGGTGCCTACATTGGTGCAATCCACTTTTGTGGTACTGCTGGGACCGGGCTCAGAATGACAGCGAGGCCCTGTGCGACCAGCGGGTGCTGGAGCGGCTGGAAGGTGAGGAGCGCCGGGAATATGGCGTGATCCTCCTGTCCATGGCGGACGACAAATACGCCCGCGCACCGGGCACCACCTCCATGGCCAACGGCGGCAGGAACATCAAGGCCCGCATTTCCTCCATCGCCCGGTTCAAGCGCTACCCCAAGGGGGTAGGACTGGGCTCCTGCTGCGTGGCGGCGGTGCTGGCCATCGCCTGTCTGGGTGGAACGGTGGGGGCGGTGGAGCTGCCGGGCCAATATGCCTCCGGGCCCCTGGAGCTGGCCCAGGCCCAGCTAAACCGGGCCACCACCCCGGCGGGGGCGCTGGACACTTATGTAAAGGCCCTGCTGGCGGACAGCCCCGCCTATCTGATCATGGCCGCCCCGGATGAGGCGCAGGCCGAACTGCTCCGGGCCGCACAGGCACGGGAAGGGCTGGACGCCCCCTATCCACTGGAGCCTCTGGGCCTTTCGGAGGGAAGCGGTGCCCAGGCCGACTGGACGGTGTACAACTTCCTGGAGGGCTCCGACGGTACTTACACCGGCCTTCTGGTGCTGGACACCTACCGCACCTGGTTTGCCGGTATCTATGAAGACGGGCAGTCAGTGGCTGTGTCCCAGCCGGTACGGGTGTTCCGGCAGGGGAATTTTTGGGCAGTGGAGCCTCTGGATCAATGGACCACGGTGGATGCCCGTGTCATGGGCAGACGTCCCAATTCCATCCTGCCCGCTTTGACCTATACCGCTCATGTGGAGGACTTCACCATTGAGGTGGACTATCAGTACCTGCTCAGCGTCGACAACGAGGTCTATTCCGACAGTCTGTTTGGCAGTTCTTACCAGCTGGACACGGTGCCCCGTCCAAACGCCCTCTTTACCGACTACTACCGCTCCGCAGGCGGCCGGGCATGGGAGGACGAGGAGGAGGTCTCTCTCACCGTCTGGTACCAGAGTCTGAACCAGAACGAAGCCTTTCCCACTGAATTCGGCCACAGTTCCTTCCGCACGCCTGAGGAGCACGGTCTGGGAGGCGGAGGGGGCAGTGACCACAACGGCTGCGACCAACAACAGTCCCCAGCCTCTATCGCGGTGAAATTCAGATATGACGGCCGGGACTACACCGGCATCGCCTGGCCGGAGGAGGTGGCCTATGACTGACAACATCCGAATCCGCCAGGCTTTGACCAAGATCGCCTGGGCCTATGTGCTGCTCTACCTGGACTTCAATCTGGGGGTCAACGGCCACTCTCTGAATGTGCTGCCCAACTGGGCCGGCTATCTGCTGATCTTCTCCGCTATTGCTCTGCTGGGGGAAAGGCTGCGGGATCTGCTGCTGCTGAAACCCTTCTGCATCCTGCTGGGCGTGGTGTCGGCGGTGGACTGGATCTGGGTGCTGCTGACGGGCCAGGAACTGACAGGCCGGTTCTTCCTGTTTTTCATCCTGATAGCCTGCGTGGGTATCTACTTCCGTTTCCAGATGCTCACCGACCTGGCGCTTCTGGCGGAGGAGTGCGACGCCCGGGCAAACAGTCTGCGCTCATGCCGAAATGTGGAGGCCGTCATTCAGGTCATTCTGATGCTCCCCCTGCCCTGGGAGGAGCACGCCACCCTCTCCATCATTTACGGCGGACTGCTGGTGGCCGGACTGATTGTGTGTGCCTTCATCATTTACCAGCTTTTTGTCCTGCGCAATCACTTCCCGGCGGAGGAAACATCGGAGCCATAAAAAATACCTCCCCAGCCCCCCAAACTTGCGGAGGTATAAGAAACATGGTATATTGGGCTCAGTATGGGCGTGCGTTTGTTCCCACGTCCCGCATCCGAGGGGGGAAAATGATGCGAAAGGTCAAAGGACTTATTTGCGCTGTCCTGGCCCTGCTGGCTCTTGCTGCCGGGTCCGCTCAGGCTCGGGCTTTGGAAGAGCAGCCGGCAATCCGCTCCGTCACTATGGCCGGAAACACCGCCATCCTGTGTTATCAGGACAGCACATCAGACATTCTGGCCTGCGCGGCGGCATACGATCTGGAAACCGGGGCGCTGCTGGCCTGCGGCAGTGCCGTCCTGCCAGAGGAGGAACTCGGCCTGGTCTCCCTCCCCCTGGAGGGCGCCCTTCCGGACCGCTATGAACTCCGGAGCTTTTTGCTTCAGCGGGAGACACTGGCTCCCCTGTGTGAAGCATACACCTGCGTCAAGGACGGCAGTGAATTCTGGAACAGCGGCAGTTCCAGCCTGCCCAAGCTGAGCCAAGAGGAGATCATTGCCCTTTTGGCGGACAACCCCCTTACCCTGCCAGACCGGATTTATGAGCAGGTGCCCAGCGCCACGGCGCCCTACGCCCCCGGAACGCTGACGGACGAGGTGCTGCAGGCCGCGGCGGGCCGGCTCAATGCCCTGCGGAGGCTGGCAGGACTGCCGGAGGCAGCCCTGTCTCAGGAGCTATGCGAAAGCGCCCAGTACGGCGCGGTGCTCCTGTGTGCCGCCGGAACACTGAGCCATACCCCCTCCATGCCGGCCGATATGGATCCGGACTTTTACCGAAAGGGCTATCTTGCCACCACCACAAGCAACCTGTCCTGGGGCGTCGGTTTAACGGAGGCGGTGGACGGGTTTATGTCGGACCTGAACAACGCCTCGGGCAGTCTGTCGGTGGGGCACCGGAGATGGCAGCTCAGCCCCTATCTGGGCAAGGTGGGCTTCGGCGCATGCGGCTCCTATGTGGCTGAGAAGGTATTTGACACCAGCGGCAGCTGTTCCTATGATTTCATCAGCTGGCCCGCCTCCGGGAATTTTCCCTCGGAACTTTTTCAGCGGGAGGAGTTCAGCCTCCGCTCCCCTATGTGGAGCGTCTCCCTCAATCCCCAGAAGTTCGGGAACATCTCCAACGCCAGCGTAACCCTGATTCAGGCCAATACGGGCCGCTGCTGGGTGTTTGACGCCTCCTCCCCCAGCGACGCCTTCCAAATCCAGTTCGACAATATGGGAATCCCCAACTGCATCGTTTTCACCCCGGGGCTTGACTCCTATTCCGGCCTGTATGAGGTGGTGATTTCCGGGCTGACCTATCAGGGGGAAAAGACGGTTTTACAGTATCAGGTGGACTTTTTCAGCGCCGAGCAGACGGCCGGCGGGAATGTGGCCTATCCCGTAGACGGGGGCAATATCTATTTTGATGCGGACACCGGCACAGTGGTGGCCGCCGACCCCGGAGTGTGGAACGCGATTATCCCCGCCGAAATCGGCGGCGTCGCGGTCACCTCCATCGGTCAGAGCGCTTTTGAGGATTGTGACCGCCTTCTGTCGGTCACGCTGCCCCACGGTCTGACCGAAATCCGGGCCTGGGCCTTTTGCGATTGCGACTACCTGCAAATCGTCTATCTCCCCGACACACTGCAGTCCATCGCGTACCGGGCCTTTTTCCGCTCCTGGGAATTGACAGATGTCTATTATGAGGGCACGGAACAGCAGTGGCGGCGGATTTCCATGGGCGCTGAAAACGACGAGCTGGATTTCGTCACCTTCCACTATAACTACACCGATCCGTCTTGATGTCATGTTTCTTCAAAGAAACGCTCTTGACACACCAAAAAAGCGCCTGCCCATTGGGCAGGCGCTTTTTTCTTATTCCACGGCCAGATGGCTGCGGATGCGTTGGATGATCATGTCCATGGCCACGGCATTCTTGCCGCCCTCGGGCACGATGATGTCGGCGTACCGCTTGGAGGGCTCCACGAACTGCTCATGCATAGGCTTGACGGTGGTAAGATACTGCTGCACCACCGAATCCAGGGAGCGACCCCGCTTCTTCACGTCCCGCATGATCCGCCGCAGGATGCGCACGTCGGCGTCGGTGTCCACGAAGATCTTAATGTCCATCAGATCCCGCAGGGCAGGCTCCACAAAAATCAGGATGCCCTCCACCAGAATCACCGGTGCAGGGTTCACCTCCACTGTCTCCTCCGCACGGTTGTGAACGGTGTAGTCATAGGTGGGGCTCTCCACCCGCTCGCCCCGGCGCAGGGCCTCCAGGTCGGACACCAGCCGGGCGGTATCGAAGGCGTCCGGGTGGTCGTAGTTCAGCTTGCAGCGCTCCTCATAGGGCATGTCGTCATGGGCCTTGTAATAGTTGTCGTGGTACAGGATGGAGACCGAGTCCCCAAACCGCTCCTTCAGCCCCAGCGTCAGGGTGGTCTTGCCCGAGCCGGTGCCTCCGGCGATGCCGATGATCATGGTTTCCATTTCCGTCCGCTCCCCTGTCTGTTTCTTTGGTTTATGGCGTGATACGCAGCCACTTGTCCCCGCGGGGCAGCACCCTGCCGATGGCGGCGGCGGTAACGCCGCAGTCCGCCATGCGGCGGAGCAGCTCCTCCGCCCTGGCCTCCGCCACGCTGAGCAGCAGGCCCCCGGCGGTCTGGGGATCATAGAGGCAGTCCAGCCGCTCCCGGACCACCTCCCCCGCCAGTTCCACATCGTCCTGAGCAAAGTCCATATTCCGGTAAGCCCCTGCGGGGATGATGCCGTCCATGGCCAGTTCCAGGGCCAGCGGCACCACCGGCACCTTGCTTGCCCACAGCTCCACGGTACAGCCGCTGCCCTGGGCCATCTCTTTGGCATGTCCCACCAGCCCGAAGCCAGTGATATCGGTGCAGGCGTGTGGCCGTACCGGGGCAGCCGCTTCGGCGGCATATTTGTTCAGGGTGGTCATCAGCTCCACCATCTGTCGGTAAGCATGCTCATCCAGCAACTCCGCCTTGGCGGCGGTGGTGAGGATGCCGGTGCCCAGAGCCTTGGTGAGCACCAGGATATCCCCCTCCCTGGCGCCGCTGTTGGTGAGGATGGCATCGGGATGTGCAAAGCCGGTAACGCACAGGCCGTACTTGGGTTCCTGATCCTCAATGCTGTGGCCTCCGGCGATCACCGCCCCAGCCTCGGCCACCTTGTCCGCGCCCCCGGCCAGGATGTCTCCCACCGCCTCCACCGGCAGGCAGGAGGGAAAAGCCAGCAGGTTCATGGCCAGCTTGGGCTGCCCCCCCATGGCGTATACATCGGAGAGGGCGTTGACAGCGGCGATCTGCCCAAAAGTATAGGGGTCATCCACCACCGGCGGGAAGAAGTCCACCGTCTGGATCATGGCCAGCTCATCACTGACCTTATAGACTGCCGCGTCGTCGCTCTCGTCAAAGCCCACCAGCAGTCTGGGGTCGGCCACCTTAGGCAGACCGGCCAATACATTCCTTAGGACACCCGGTCCTATCTTGGCCCCTCACCCACCAGCCGTGGTCATGGCGGTCAGGCGCAGCTTCTCATACGGCATCTCGTCACCCCCTCCCTGCTTTCTTCGTCCAGTGTACCCTATTTCCATGCAAATTGCAATCGCCGCCGCACCCTCTTTCTCTCCGGCGCATAGTTTGAAGGTGAAAAACCTGAGTTTTGGAGGGTCGCCTATGCAAGCACAGCCTAAAGTACACTATTTCCTGGGGGCCAACTCCCCCACCGGCTTCTACTCCCTGTACGACCAGCTCATTGACCCGGAGGAGGCAGAGGAGCTCTTCATCCTCAAGGGCGGCCCCGGATGCGGCAAGTCCTCCCTCATGCGCAGGGTGGGCGCCGCCATGGAGGAGCATGGCCTGGAAGTGGAGTACATCGACTGCTCCGGAGATCCCGACTCCCTGGATGCGGTCATCATCCCCGCCCTGAAAACTGCTGTTGTAGACGGTACCGCTCCCCATGTGGTGGAGCCGAAATACCCCGGCCTGGTAGAATCTTATGTCAATCTCGGAACCTACTATGACCGGTTTGGCCTGCTGACAGTGAAGGATGATCTGAAGGGCTGCATGAAGGGCTACAAGGGCTGCTATCAACGGGCCTACCGCTGCCTCACCGCCGCCGCCCAGCTGGCAGAGGATAACCGCGCGCTCCTTCTCACCCAGTCTCTTGAGGATAAACTGGCCCGCCGGGCCAGGGGCATTCTGTCCCGGGAGATGCGGGGCGAGGGCGATCAGAGCGGCACCTCCGTCCAGCGCTTCCTGGGCGGGATCACCTGGAAGGGTGTGCTGCGTAATTTCGACACAGTTGATTTGTTATGTGAACGTGTTTATGAGCTGTCCGACCCCTGGGGCCTGGCTCACAGCATGCTGGTCCAGCTGGCCGCCGGCGCCATGGCCTCCGGCCGGGACGTGATCGTGTGCCCCTCCCCTCTCTGTCCCGACCGGATGGAGCATCTGCTCATCCCCAGCCTTTCCCTGGCCTTCGTGAGCACCACCCCCGCCGATCCCTGGCCCCGCAAGCCCTACCGCCGCATCCGGGTGGATGCCATGGCCGACCCGGAGCTCACCCGCCGCAACCGGGCCCGGCTCCGCTTCGCCCGCAAGGTGTCCGCCGCCCTGATGGAGGAGGCGGTAGACGCCCTGGCCCAGGCCAAGGGGATGCACGACCAGCTGGAGCAGCTGTATAACCCCCACGTGGACTTCCAGGGGGTATACGCCGCCGCCGACAGCCTGATCGCCCATCTGGAAAAGCGGCTCTGACTGTCCATACCGTCCGCTCGCTCCCCAACGGGAGGAGCGGGCGGTATTTTTGAACCCCCATTGACAGAATCGGCGGGGGGCTCTTATAATGCCCTTGACAACTCATCCAAATTCTGCGTGGAAGGGAGGCCATCTTTTGGAACACCTGTTAGCGCCGCTGGTGGGGGACGCCTCCCCCGTTACGGTGATCGGGCTGTGCAAGAACGCCGGAAAGACCACTGCCATGCGCCGGCTGATGGCGGAACTGGGAGAAGAACGGCTGGCTCTCACCTCAGTGGGCCGGGACGGCGAGAGCACAGACCTGGTGACGGGCACCGAAAAACCCGACCTGTACGTAAAAGCCGGAGACCTGTTTGCCACCGCCCGGGGCATGCTCTCTCTGTGCGATCCCACCCTTGAGGTGGTGGGCCTGACCGACGTGATGACCCCGCTGGGGCCGGTGGCTATCCTGCGGGCCCTGTCCGACGGTTATATTCAGCTGGCCGGGCCCTCGGCCGCCGGGCAGCTGCCCCCCCTGACCAAAACTTTCCTGGAACTGGGTGCTCAGCGGGTGCTCATCGACGGAGCAGCCGGACGCAAGTCTCTGGCGGGTGCCGGCGTGGAGGGCGTGGCCCTGCTGTGCACCGGCGCCTCCCTGGACCGGGACATGGAGCTGGTGGTGGCGGAGACCGCCCACACCTGCTGGCTGTTCTCCCGCAAGCCGCCGGAAAACCCGGCCCTGCGGCAGGCCCTGGAGGGGCTGGAAGCCCGTTTCGCCCTGTTCACTCCGGAAGGTGAGCCTCTGGAGTTGCCCCTGGACGAGAGCGGCGGTCCCCGGTGGAACAAGCTGCCCCGGCAACATCTGGTGGTCTGGGCCGCAGGCGGCATCATGGACCCGCTGCTGAAAACCCTAGCCCGGCGCGGCGCTCCCACCACCCTCGTGGCCGCCGACGCCACCCATGTGCTGGCGGGCCGGGCGGCGCTGGACCTGTTCCTGCGCAACGGCGGGGAACTGCTGGTCCGGCGGGAGCTGACCATCGCGGCGGTAGCCGCCAACCCCTGGTCGGCCTACGGCTGGCACTTTGAGGGGGACAAATTTGTACAAGCCCTGCGGCAGGCCATCGACCTGCCGGTGGTCAACGTGAAGGAGGCATAGGCCATGAAACTGACCTTGGAACTGCGGGAGAACGCCGGCCTGCAATGGGTGCTGGAACGGCTCAGCCCCATGTCGCCCTTCGGACGGACGGCAGCCCGGGACCTGCGCTGGTACGGCCCCGGTGAGGAGGCCGCCCTGGAGGAGGAGCTGGACAACGTGGCGCTGTCCATGGAGCTTTGGAACGCCGGCGCTTCCCGCCCCCAGGAGCTGCCCTGCGGCTGCGGCGGGGCGGAGCTGGACCCAGCGGAGCTGAAGGACGCCGCCTCCGCCCTGCGGGGAGTGACCAAGCAGCTGCCTCTGTTCCACGACATCCGGGGCTCCTTCGACCGGGACCCCGGCGTGCCCTTCGACCTGGTGGAGCTCTTTGAGATCAAGCATTTTCTGGTGACTCTGGAGCGGCTGGTGCAGGCCTACGACGCCATGCCCGCCCTGTCCGGCGTCACATTCCCCTCCCTGGCGGAGGCCCTGGACCTGATGGACCCGGACGGCCGGCGGCTGCCCACCTTCACCGTGGCCAACAGCTACCACAACGACCTGGCCCCCCTCCGGGCGGAGAAGGCCAAGCTGGAAAAGGCCATCCGCATGACCCCGGACGATAAGCGGGGCCCCCTGCTGGAAAAGCGCCGGGTACTGGCAGTACAGGAGGACCAGCTGGAGCTGGTGGTGCGTCAGGACCTGACAGGTAAGCTGATGGTGTGGAAGGACCGGTTCCTGTCCAGTATGGAGACCCTGGGCCGGCTGGATCTGATCGTAGCCAAGGCCAAGCTGGCCCTGCGCTTTGGCTGCGTCCGCCCCACCCTCAGCACGGACAAGTCCATCACCCTCCGGCAGGTGCGCCATCCCCAGGTGGAGGAGGACCTGCGCAACCGGGGCGAGAGCTTCACCCCCCTGGACCTGGACCTGGGAAAGGGCTGTACCGTCATCACCGGCGCCAACATGGGCGGCAAAACGGTGTCCCTGCGCTCCACCGTGCTCTCCCTGCTTTTGTGCCAGTGCGGCTTCTTCGTATTCGCCCAGTCCGCCGCCCTGCCCCTGTTCCACCGGGTGGAGCTTATCTTGGCCGACAGCGGCCCCGGCGCCGGCGGTCTGTCTTCCTTCGGCAAGGAGGTCCACCTGCTGGACAAGCTGCTGCGGGAGACAAAGGACCAGTTCTTCTTCGTGGCCCTGGACGAGTTCGCCCGGGGCACCAACCCCCAGGAGGGCGCCGCCCTGGCCCGTGCCCTGGTGCGTCACCTGGGCAGCCTGGACTGCGTGGCCCTCATGACCACTCACTACGACGGCGTGTCCGACGTGGCCGGCGCCCACTACCAGGTGGCCGGTCTGGTGCGGGACATTCAGGGCGACGAGGGGGACGACCCCCGCAAGCGCATCGCCCGGCGGATGGACTACCGCCTGCTGCCCGCCCCGCCGGGAGCTCCCTGCCCCCGGGATGCGCTGCGGGTGTGCCGGCTGCTCAAGCTGGACGACACCCTCATGGAGTTGTTCCAGGCAGACCTGTAAGCATGGAAGGCCGCCCTCATGGGCGGCCTTCTTTGAGTTGTCAGCACGTTAGCAATGTCTCGCTGTAGCGAACAAAAGTCCCTGAGAGGGAGAAAAATTTTGACGTGTAAATTTTTTAAAAAATAGTTGACAAACGAAAAGGGGTGGGTTATAGTGTTTTTGTCAAAAGTGAATAACATGCATGGATAGAGGCGCGGAGCGCAAGGTAGCGGTGCAATGGCAAGGGCAGGCGAGCCCAATGTGCATCGTGAATGTCCGCTCCGCCGAAGGGGGACGTGAATCGTACAGCCCTCCCCCTGAGCCGTGGGCCCAGCGCTTACGGATTGTCATGAGTCACATGAAGCGCTATTTGTGTCTGAACGAGAGTTTCCCCTCCCGCGGACATGAGTAGTGTTTTTTTGTTCATGAAGCGCTATCTCGCCGGAGGAATACATCTTCTGCCGGCGGGGTAGCTTTATTTTTTCGAGGAGGCGTGTCATGGAAAAGCTTATCATTACCGCGGCCATCTGCGGCGCAGAGGTCACCAAGGAGCACAATCCCGCTGTCCCCTATACCGTGGAGGAAATGGTCCGCGAGGCTAAGAGCGCCTTTGACGCAGGCGCCGCTGTCATCCACGTCCACGTCCGTGAGGACGATGGTACCCCCACTCAGGACCGGGAGCGGTTCCGGGTGATCCTGGACGCCATCAAGGAGGCCTGCCCCGGCGTTATTTTGATCCCCTCCACCGGCGGCGCCACCGGCATGACTCCTGAGGAGCGGCTCCAGCCCACCGAGCTGTGCCCCGAGATGGCCACTCTGGACTGCGGCACCTGCAACTTCGGCGACGACATCTTCGTCAACGATATGCCCACCATGCGGGCCTTCGGCAAGCGGATGATTGAGAACCATATCAAGCCCGAGTACGAGTGCTTCGAGATCGGCCACCTGGACACCATCGTGAACATGGCCAACAAGGGTCTGGTCCCCGGCGCTCCCATGCAGTTCAACTTCGTGCTGGGCGTGTCCGGCTGCACCCCCGCCACCGTGGGCAACCTGGAGTACCTGGTCAAGCAGATCCCCGCCGGGTCCACCTGGACCGTCACCGGCGTGGGCCGGGGCGCCTGGCCCATGGCCGCCGCCGGCATCATCATGGGCGGCAACGTCCGGGTAGGCTTTGAGGACAACATCTACCTGGAAAAGGGCCACAAGGCCGCCTCCAACGGCGAGCTGGTGGCCAAGGTGGTCCGCCTGGCCAAGGAGCTGGGCCGCGAGATCGCCAACCCCGACGAGGCCCGCAAGATTCTGGGCCTGGCCTGAAATCCCGTCAGTACTTATCTCCCCAACCAAACTAGATCATCTCCCCAACCAAACAAAACGAAACAGGAGGAACTTTCTATGCAGAAGAAAGGCAACAAGTACGGCACTCACCGCGTCATCGAGCCCCAGGGTCTGCTGACCCAGGCCGCCAAGAAGATCGACAACACCATGGAGTGCTACTCCAACGAGATCCTGTGCGACGTGTCCGCCCTGAATATCGACTCCGCCTCCTTCACCCAGATCTACGAGGCCTGCGGCAAGGACCTGGGCAAGACCGAGCAGATGATTCTGGACATCGTGAACGAGCGCGGCAAGATGCAGAACCCCGTCACCGGCTCCGGCGGCATGTTCATCGGCACCGTCAAGGACATCGGCGAGGATCTCCAGGGCAAGATCGACCTGAAGGTGGGCGACAAGATCGCCTCTCTGGTGTCCCTGTCCCTGACCCCCCTGAAGATCAACAAGATCAAGGCCATCCACCCCGAGATCGACCGCGTGGACGTGGACGCCCAGGCCATCCTGTTCGAGTCCGGCCTGTACGCCAAGCTGCCCGACGACATGAGCGAGGAGCTGGCTCTGGCCGCTCTGGACGTGGCCGGCGCCCCCGCCCAGACCGCCAAGCTGGTCAAGCCCGGCGACAGCGTGCTGATCCTGGGCGGCGCCGGCAAGGGCGGCATGATGTGCTGCTACGAGGCCATGAAGCGCGTCGGCCCCACCGGCAACGTGGTTGCCCTGGTCATCTGCCAGGAGGACGCCGACCTGCTCAAGAGCATGAACCTCTGCCACCACGCCATCGTGGGCTCCGCCACCAACCCCGTTGAGGTGCTGGAGAAGTCCCTGGCTGTCAACGGCGGCAAGGAGTACGACATCTCCATCCTGATCGTTAACGTCCCCGCCTGCGAGATGAGCGCCATTCTCCCCGTCCGCGACAACGGCACCGTGTACTGCTTCTCCATGGCCACCGATTTCGCCAAGGCTGCCCTGGGCGCCGAGGG
>CALWXT010000035.1 GCA_944385575.1 uncultured Flavonifractor sp.
GGCACCGACCGCTACGCCTATCAGTCCCGGCTGCGCCGGGTTTCCCCCCTGCCAAAGCTGGCGCTGGCGGCGGTGGCTCTGGTGGTGTGCCTGTGCTGCGACAGCATTTGGGTTGGCCTGGCCACGGTGGTGGTAATGGGAGTGCTCATTACCGCCCTGGGTGGCCTGCCGGTACGGATCTATCTCCACTTCCTGAAGGTGCCCCTGGCCTTTCTGGTCATCGGCGGGATCACCATTTTGATCCACAGCTACCCGGCGGGGACGGCGACGCTAGCTGCCCTGCCGGTAGGCCAGCGGCTGTGGGGATTTACAGCTGAGGACCTGTACCAGGCGGCTAGACTGTTCTGCAAGGCCATGGGCGCGGTGGGGTGCATGTACTTTCTGTCCCTCAACACCCCTGTTACCGACCTGACCATGGCGTTGGAAAAGCTCCACGTGCCCCGGCTGCTGGTGGAGCTGATGGAGCTCATCTACCGCTTTATTTTCGTACTGGCCGAGACGGCGTCCAACATCCGGCTGGCTCAGGAGTCCCGGCTGGGCTACCAGGGCTTCCGCCGGTCGGTGCGTTCCCTGGGCGAGCTGTCCTCCATGGTCTTTCTCCGGGCCTGGCGCAAGGCCCAGAGCATTTATACCGCCCTGGAGTCAAGGGGGTATACCGGCAGCCTGACCACTCTGTCGGGGGACTATACGCCGGGGCTGTGGCTGATCCCGGTGACAGTCGGGGTAGCCATAGGCCAGGTGCTTGTGTTATATTTGGAAAGGATGGCGGTAGGATGAATCCCGCGATCGAGACAAGGGAATTATGCTATGCCTATGAGGACGGCACTACCGCCCTGGATCATATCACCCTCTCCGCCAAGCGGGGGAGCATTACCGGCATATTGGGAGCCAACGGGGCGGGCAAGTCCACCCTGTTTCTCAACCTCAATGGGGTGTTTACGCCAAAGAGCGGCCAGGTGCTGCTCTCCGGCCAGCCGGTCAGCTATGACCGGAAGGGGCTGACTGCCCTGCGCCGCCGGGTGGGCATCGTCTTTCAGGACCCGGACGACCAGCTCTTTTCCGCCGATGTGTACCGGGACGTGTCCTTCGGCGGGGTGAACCTGGGCCTGGAGCCGGAGGAGGTGCGCCGCCGGGTGGAGGAAGCCCTGGAGCGCACCGGCACGTCCGCGCTGCGGGATCGGCCCACCCACGCCCTGTCCTATGGGCAGAAGAAGCGGGTGGCCATCGCCGGGGTGCTGGTGATGGAGCCGGAGGTGCTCATTCTGGATGAGCCCACCGCCGGGCTGGACCCCCAGGGGGTGAGCGAGATCATGCGCCTGCTGGTCCAATTGCGGGACAGCCTGGGCATGACCATCCTCATCGCCACGCACGACATGGATATCGTCCCGCTCTACTGCGACTACGCCTACCTGCTGGGCGGCGGCAGAGTGCTGATGGAGGGGACGCCGGACGAACTGTTTTCCGACCCGGAGGCACTCCGGGCCAATCATTTGCGCCTGCCCCGCATCGCCCATCTGATGGAGGTGCTGCGGCAGGCAGACGGGCTGGACACCCACGGCACCGCCGCCACCATCGGGGCGGCCCGGCGGGAGATCCTGCGCCTGCTCAAGGAGGAAGAAAAAGCATGAATCAGGGGAAACTCTACGGGGTGGGAATGGGTCCCGGCGATCCGGAACTGCTCACCAAAAAAGCCGAGCGCATCATCCGGCTCTCGCCGGTGCTGGCCGTACCCGATGCCGGCCGGGGAGACAAGACCGCCCTGGCCATTGCCGGGGATCTGGCGGAGGGGAAACAGCTGCTGTACTGTGCCGCCCCCATGATCCGGGACGAGGCAGCCCTGGATGCCGCCTATGAGAAAAATGCCGACCTGGTGTGCGCCGCGCTGGATGAGGGAAAGGACGTGGCCTTCCTCACCCTGGGAGACCCCACGGTATACTCTACCTACCTCTACCTCCACCAGAAGGTGGTGGCCAGAGGGTACGAGGCGGAGATCATCCCCGGTGTACCCTCCTTCTGCGCCGTGGCCGCCCGGCTGGGCATGTCTCTGTGCGAGAAGTCCGAGCGGCTGCTCATCGTCCCCGCCTCCCACAAGGACATGTCCGACTGCCTGGATCTGGACGCCAACCTGGTGTTCATGAAGGCGGGCAAGGAGATCGGGGCGCTGAAAGAGACCCTGGCCGGGCGGGGCCTGCTGGACAAGGCCAGCATGGTGGCCAACTGCGGTATGGAGGGGGAGCTGGTCTGTCCCAAGTTTGCCGACCTGCCTGACGGCACCGGATATTTCTCCGTGGTGCTGGTCAAAAAGGGGGAACAGGCGTGAATCTCATCATGGCCGGCCTGGACTGGCACAAGGCCCCCATCGACCTGCGGGAGCAGCTGTCCTTCACCCGCAATCAGGTGATGGAGCTGGACCGCAGGCTGTGGAAGGACCCGCGGATCGAGGGCTGTGCCCTGCTGTCCACCTGCAACCGCACGGAGCTCTATCTGTCCTGCGGCGACGGAGCCGATGTGGATGCCGGCGCGCTGCTATGCGCCGCTGCGGGGGTGGACTATGCCCCCTTCGCGGACAGCTTCCTCTCCTGCCGGGGCCGTGAGGCCGCCCGGCGGCTGATGGAAGTGGCCGGAGGCCTGCGCTCCCAGATCTGGGGGGAGGATCAGATTGTCACCCAGGTAAAGGGTGCCATCCAGACTGCCCGGGAAGCTGGCACAGCGGACAGCGTGCTGGAGACCCTGTTCCGCAACGCCGCTGCCGCCGGCAAGGAGATGAAAAGCAAGGTGCGCTTTGTGGGCGTGCCCCGCTCCGCCGCCCAGAGCGGCGTGGAGAAGCTGAACGCCCACCTGGGAGGGCTTGCGGGCAAGCAGGCCCTGGTTATTGGCAACGGGGAGATGGGGCGGCTGGCCGCCGACCTGCTCCACGCCGCCGGCTGCGCCGTCACGGTCACCCTGCGTAGCTATCACCACGGCCAGACCGTGGTGCCTGCCGGGTGTGCCGTGACGCCCTATGAAAAACGGTATGACGCCATGGAGGGGATGGATCTGGTGCTCTCCGCCACCACCAGCCCCCACTATACCGTGGCGGCCTATGAGCTGGCCGAACTGGCCCGGCCCCCCAAGGTGCTGGTGGATTTGGCCATCCCCCGGGATATTGAGCCCGGAGTGGGGGAGCTGCCCGGCTTTACCCTCTACAACGTGGATGACCTGGGTGTAGAGGTGTGCCGGGACATTCCCCCCGAAGCGGAGGAAATCCTGGAAAAATACCTCTCCCAGCTGGAACAGTGGGAGAACTACCGCTCCTGCCTGCCCGGGCTGGAGCGAGTGAAACAGGCGGTGACCGCCCGTGTGCTGTCCACCGACCTGGATGGCCCGGAGGCCCGGGATCTGGTGGAGCTGGCGGTGAGCCGGGCGGTGGACCTGCTGTCCGGCGGGCTGAAGGAGAGCCTGACCCCGGAGGATCTGGAGCGGGCCGCCCGTAAGATTGAGGTTCATACTGCCGCCCGCCCCAAGTGGAGCCAGCCCGCTGAGAAGCCTTATCGTTTCCCGTTGTTTGTGGATCTGGCAGGGAAGAAGGCCGTCATCGTGGGTGGCGGCGCGGTGGCCTGCCGCCGGGCGGGCGTGCTGGCCCGCTTCGGGGCGGAGGTAGTCATGATCGCCCCCCGGTGCAAGGGCCTGCCCCAGGGTGTGCAATGGCTCCAGCGGCCCTACGCCCCTGGCGACCTGGCTGGGGCGGAGCTGGCGGTGAGCGCCACCGATGACCGGAGCGTCAACCGGGCGGTAGGGGAGGAGGCCCGTGCTTTGGGCATCCCCGTCAGCGTGGCTGATGCCCCGGACGAGTGTACCTTCTTTTTCCCGGCGGTGTGCACCGGGGACAACATTGTGGCCGGTGTGGCCGGGCGAGGCGACGACCACGCCCGCACCGCCCGGGCCGCCAAGGCCATCCGGGCTGTACTGGAGGGATTGGAATGAAGACCATACGTGTGGGCAGCCGGGAGAGTAAGCTGGCTGTCATCCAGTCGGAGCTGGTGATGGATGCCATCCGGGCCAGCCATCCGGACGTTGCCCTGGAGCTGGTGACCATGAAGACCACCGGGGACAAGATCCTGGACCGCACCCTGGACAAGATCGGCGGCAAGGGCCTGTTTGTCAAGGAGTTGGATGCCGCTCTGCTGGACGGCCGGGCGGATCTGACGGTACATAGCTGCAAGGACCTGCCCATGGAGGAAAACCCCGACATCCCTCTGGCTGGCTTCTCACGCCGGGAGGACCCCCGGGACGTGCTGGTGTTGCCTGAGGGCGTCACCGAGCTGGACAAGAGTAAGCCCATCGGCTGCGCCTCCGCCCGTCGGGCGGTGCAGCTGAAGGAGCTGTTCCCCGATATGGAGACCGCCCCGGTGCGGGGCAACGTGCTTACCCGCCTGCGCAAGCTGGACGAGGGGCAGTTCTCCGCCCTGGTGCTGGCCGCCGCCGGACTGAAGCGGCTGGGCCTGGAGGGGCGCATTACCCGGTATTTTACTGTGGAGGAGATGATCCCCGCCGCTGGACAGGGCATCCTGGCCCTTCAGGCCCGGGCGGGGGAGGACCTGAGCTTCCTCAGCCAGGTGCTGGATGAGGAGGGTACCCTGTGTGCCCGGGCCGAGCGGGCCTTTGTCCGGCGGCTGGACGGCGGCTGTTCCTCTCCCATTGCGGCCCACGCAGTTCTCTCCGGCGGGGAGATCACCATTACCGGTCTGTATGTGAATGAAGACGGAGCGGCCATCCGCCGCACCGTTACCGGCCCCCGGGATCAGGGGGAGAACCTGGCCGAGACTCTGGCCGACGAGATAAAGGAGGTTTGTCCGTGCCCGGAAAAGTGACATTAGTGGGAGCAGGGCCGGGAGATCCCGGCCTGCTGACCCGGAAAGGGCTGGAGGCACTCCAAAAGGCGGAGGTAGTGGTGTATGACCGGCTGGTCAGCCCCGCCATCCTGGCCATGATGCCTGAGACTGCTGAGCAGATCAACGTGGGCAAGCAGGCATCCCGCCACCCGGTGCCCCAGGACCAGATCAATCAGATCCTGCTGGATAAGGCCCTGGAGGGGAAAAACGTGGTGCGCCTCAAGGGCGGCGACCCCTTCCTGTTTGGCCGCGGCGGCGAGGAGCTGGAGCTGCTGGCCGAGCACGGCGTGCTGTTTGAGGAGGTGCCCGGCATCTCCTCCTCCATTGCAGCCCCTGCTTATGGGGGCATCCCGGTGACCCACCGGGACTGCTGCTCCTCTCTCCACATCATCACCGGCCATCAGCGGGCGGGGAAGGAGCTGGATATTGACTTTGAAGCCCTGGTGCGCACCAAAGGTACCCTGGTCTTTCTGATGGGCGTGTCTGCCCTGCCCGACATCTGCGCTGGGCTGCTGGCGGCGGGCATGGAGCCCGCCACCCCCGCTGCCGTGGTGGAGCGGGGCACCACCCCCGCCCAGCGGCGCATCTCCGCTACCCTGGGCAGCCTGCCTGAGACGGCGGAAGCGGCAAAGGTGGAAAGTCCCGCCGTCATCGTGGTGGGTGGCGTGTGCGCCCTGGCCGATCAGTTTGACTGGTTCGACAAGCTGCCCCTGAAGGGCAGGAATGTGGTAGTCACCCGTCCTAAGGAGCGCATCGGTACCCTGGCCGCCCGGCTGCGGGAGCTGGGGGCGGATGTGTGGGAGTACCCCTGCATCGCCACCCGGCCTCTGGACCCCTGCCCGGCCCTGGACGATGCCATGGAACGGCTGGGTGACTATGAATGGCTGGCCCTCACCAGTCCTGCCGGGGTGGATGCCCTGTGGCGGTGGCTGGAGGCCAGTGGGAAGGATGCCCGGACCCTGGGGCGCGTGAAGCTGGCCGCCATCGGTCCCGGTACCGACCGGGAACTGAAGAAGCACGGCCTGAAGGCTGACTATGTGCCGGAAGTGTACGACGCCGCCCATCTGGGAGCGGGCCTGCCCGCTGGTGGGAATGTGCTTATCCTCCGGGCGGAGGAGGGCTCTCCCGCCTTGACAGAGGAGCTGGCGAAGCGTAACATTGGCTTTGACGACGTGGCCACCTACCGTACGGTGTACGAAAACCCCCGCTCCCAGGAGCTGCGGGAGCTGGTGGAGGGGGAAGGCGTGACCTTGGTCACCTTTACCTCCGCCTCTACCGTGAAGGGCTTTGTGTCCTCCGTAGGGGAGGATGCGGATTTCTCCAATATGGTGGGCATGTGCATCGGGGCCCAGACCGCCAACCAAGCCCAAAAGCATGGCATCCCGGTCAAAACAGCCAAAGCGGCCACTATGGACGCCCTGGTGGAATTGATAACAGAAGGTGTTTGATATGGAACTGATCCAACGGCCCCGCCGCCTGCGGGGCAACGACGCAGTGCGCCGTCTGTGCCGGGAGACCCGTATGTCCCCCGACAGCCTGATCTACCCCATCTTTGTGGACGAAACTCTTCAGGGTGTCCGGCCCATCGAGGCTCTGCCCGGTCAGAACCACTATGGTATCGACAGCGTGAACCTGGCGGTGGAGGAGTGCCTGGCCGCCGGCGTGAACCACTGCATCCTGTTCGGCCTGCCCGCCACCAAGGACGCGATCGGCTCCTCCGCCTGGGATGAGAACGGCGTGGTGCAGCAGGCCATCCGGGCCATCAAGGCGAAGCACCCCGACTTCTATGTCATCACCGACGTGTGCATGTGCGAGTACACCGACCACGGCCACTGCGGCATCCTGTGCGGCCATGAGGTGGACAACGACAAGACCCTGGAGGTGCTGGCCAGGACCGCCCTCAGCCATGTCCAGGCCGGGGCCGACATGGTGGCCCCCTCCGACATGATGGACGGCCGGGTGGCCGCCATCCGTGCCGCTCTGGACGAACACGGCTATGAGACCAAACCCATCATGGCCTACTCCGCCAAGTACGCCTCCGCCTTCTACGGCCCCTTCCGCTCCGCGGCGGGCTCCGCCCCCTCTTTCGGGGACCGGAAGGGTTACCAGATGGACCCCCACAACCGCAAGGAGGCCCTGAAGGAGTGTGCCCTGGACATCGAGGAGGGCGCGGACATCATCATGGTCAAGCCCGCCCTCAGCTACCTGGACGTGATCCGGGAGTGCTCCGACGCTTACGACCTGCCCATGTGTGCCTACCAGGTGTCCGGCGAGTACGCCATGATCAAGGCCGCCGCCGCCGCCGGGCTCATCGACGAGTACCGCATCATGTGCGAGACCGCCGTCTCTATTTTCCGGGCGGGGGCCAATATGCTCATCACCTACTACGCCAAGGAACTGGCCCAGGCCATTCAGAAAGGGGATATTGGCTGATGGGACGCTCGGAAGAATTGTTTGAGCAGGCAGTCAAAGTCCTGCCCGGCGGGGTCAACTCCCCGGTGCGTGCCTACCGGGCGGTGGGCATGGCCCCCCGCTTTATTACCCGCGCTAATGGCCCCTTCATCTGGGACGAGGACGGGGAGAAGTACATCGACTACGTCTGCTCCTGGGGCCCCATGATCCTGGGCCACAACCATCCCGTCATCCGGGAGGCGGTGGAGAAGGCTGTGAAGGACGGCCTGTCCTTCGGCGCGCCTACCCGCCGGGAAGTGGAGATCGCCCAGCTGATGACCGAGCTGGTGCCCAATATCGAGATGGTGCGCATGGTCAACTCCGGTACCGAGGCCGTCATGTCCGCCGTTCGGCTGGCGCGCGGCGCCACCGGCCGAGACAAGATCATCAAGTTTGAGGGCTGCTACCATGGCCACTCCGACTGCCTGCTGGTGAACGCCGGTTCCTCCGCCCTGGCGGGGGGCCATCCTTCCTCTGCCGGCGTGCCGGAGGATATCGTCAAGCACACCCTCACCGCCCAGTTCAACGACCTTGCCTCTGTGGAGGAGCTGCTCAACGCCTGGCCTGGTCAGATCGCCTGCATCATTGTGGAGCCGGTGGCCGCCAATATGGGCGTGGTCAATCCCGCCCCCGGGTTCCTGGAGGGTTTGCGGAAGCTGTGCGACAAGTCCGGCGCCCTGCTCATCTTTGACGAGGTCATCACCGGTTTCCGCCTGGCTCTGGGCGGCGCCCAGGAATACTTTGGCGTGAAGGCCGACCTGGTGACCTTTGGCAAGATTATCGGCGGCGGTATGCCGGTGGGCGCCTACTGCGGCAGCCGGGCGCTGATGGAGCAGGTGGCTCCCTGCGGCCCGGTGTATCAGGCAGGCACCCTCAGCGGCAACCCGGTGGCCATGGCCGCCGGGCTGGCCCAGCTGACCTATCTGAAGGAGCATCCTGAAGTGTATGCCGACATTTCTGCCAAAGCCAAGTGGCTGGCGGAGAGCATGCGCTCCGCCGCTGCGGAGGCAAAGGTGCCTGTGGCGGTGAATCAGATCGGCTCGCTGCTCTCGCCCTTCTTTACTCCCACTGAGGTGACCGCCTTTGTGGATGCCAAGGGCAGCGACGTGGGCCGGTACGCCAAGTACTTCCAGGGCATGCTCCATCACGGAGTGGCCCTGGCCCCCGCCCAGTTTGAGGCTATGTTTGTCTCCGCCGCCCATGGCCAGGCGGAGCTGGACGCCACGCTGGAAGCGGCCAAAGCGGTATTCCCCACCCTATAACGAAACCCCGAACGGGGCCGCGTAAGCGGCCCCGTTTTTGTTGCGGCGGCTGGCAGAGTGTGCTACACTGAAGCCAGCAGTTTCGACAAAACGGATGGAGGTGCGACCATGAGTGAAGTACAGGCCCAGGCTCCGGCGGTTGACTACGCGGGACTATATCCCAAAGTGCGTGAGTTGGCGGCAGCCCACCCGGAAGTGGTGAACTTTGCCTACTTCCTCTATTTCTTCGGGTATTATCAGCCGCAGGACCCGGAGCAGTCCAACTGTTCCTATAAGATGAAGGTCAATTTTTGCAGTACCGCGCCGCTGAAGGCCAGCTCCACGGCTATGGATACCTCCCGGCTGGAGCAGGTCTATTCCTCCTTCTTTTTCAGCGACCACTACTGCACCTCTGACTACGATACGCCGGAGGACTCCATTTTCAACTCCACCAGGCAGCGCTGCAAAATGCGCAAGACCTGCCCGGCGGCGGGCTGCCCCTATGGTCTGGCCCACTACCTGTGCAAGTATGCCGCGGTGCTGAACCGGGACCCCCAGGTGCTGTTCGACGATCTGCTGGGCAGCCGGAAGATCCCCTTTGCCTGGGCGGACGAGGCCCCCATTGATCTGGACCCGGAGGATATCAAGGGCATCGACGCCAAGAGTGCCCACGGCGCCTACGACCTGCTGAAAACCAGGGCGGTGTCGGTGGAGTACTCCAACCAGATGGTGGTGGCGTACAACTATGTACCCCTGTGCCGGAAGCAGGACCGGGGTGACATGATCGGCCGTTATGTGGACATGTGGTATCACGGGAAGGGCGAGTCGGACACCCTGATCCTCAATGACCGGGACAACGCTTTGAACAGCAAGCGGGAGGGCTGCCGTCGGTGCGGCTATGCCCAGTGTCCCGACAAGCTGGCTGCCTACTTCATCTCCCTCAGTAAGAAATACGGCCGTCCCGCGGTGGATATCGCCTACCAGGTGGCCCGGAAAAACACCTATGCCGGACTGAGCATGCAGGACAACTACCAGTTCAACCGCTTCCTTAACGGAATTCAGCAGTCTGACCTGAGGGCGGAGGACAAGGCGCGGTTTGCGGAGATCCTCCACTACATCACCAGCCATTCCAGAAATTCCAGGATTCCCTTCCTGCCCTTCAACATGGCGGTGTCTGCTCCCGACCCCGCCAGCGCCGAGCCCCTGCTGCGCATTCTCAACAATGCCCTGTGGTACTTTACCTACTTCCCCTGCTCCAAGGATGACATCTATCTGGAGACCATCTATTATTCCGCCTATTCCTTCAACGGCCTGCTGGAATATTATGATGAGCTGAAGCCGGGCACCGCGGTGCTCCTGTACGACGTGGAGCTGCTGGGTCGGGACGAGGATTTCCAGAACGGCTACCACAAGCTCCTGCGGCTAATGGAGGAGAAGAAGAACACCAATTTTACCATCCTCTGTGATACCAAGATGGCCATTCAGACCTTCCTGGCCAACTATCCGGAGCTAAAGCGGCGCATCTTCACCCGTACCTTTGAGATGGAGGACTTCTCCAACGAGAAGATACTGGACGTGCTGGAGGACAAGCTGGTGGAGATCCTAGAGATCCCCGAGGCGGTAAAGGAGCAGCTCTACGCCTACATCAAGATGGCCTATCCCTCCGCGCCCCAGCGCAGCATGGAATATGTGGATCTGCTCTATGAGCAGATCATGTTCAAGCATTTCAACGCCAACATCAACGCTGGGGATGTGCTGCTGAAGGAGGATATCCCCTATATCAAGCCCCCCAGGACTGAGCAGGAGATCTTCGATGAACTCAACCGGCTTACCGGTTTGGAGAACGTCAAGCAGGAGCTAAAGAACATCAACGATCTGATCCGCTTCAACATGAAGCTGGAGAAGAACGACAAGGAGCGCATCAACCTGCACATGGTGTTCTCCGGCAACGCCGGTACCGGCAAGACCACCGTGGCCCGGCTCACCGCCGAGATCCTGTACAGCATCGGCTTCATTCAGGAAAACAAGCTGGTCATCTGCTCCGGCAAGGATCTGGTAGCCAAGTATGTGGGCCAGACTGCCCCCCTCACAGCCCAGAAGTGCGCTTCGGCCTACAACGGCGTGCTGTTCATTGACGAGGCCTATCAGCTCAACCCCTACACCGGCGGCCGTGCGGACACCTTCAAGGAGGAGTGCATTGCCGAGCTGATCCAGCAGATGGAGAACAACCGGGACAAGCTGGTGGTCATCTTCGCCGGCTACACCGCGGAGATGGAGGAGTTTTTGGATAAGGCCAACACCGGCCTGCGCTCCCGCATTGCCAAAATCATCGAGTTCCCCGACTATAGCACCGACGAGCTGCTTCAGATCCTGGAGGGGATCGCCGGAAGCAATCAGATGAAGCTGGATGACGGCGCACGGGAGAAGGCCCGCCAGATTTTCGATCAGGCCCGGCTGGACTCCGCCCGCTTTGGCAACGCCCGCTTTGCCCGCAACCTGTTTGAACGTAGCCTGATCCAGCACGCTGCCCTCACCAAGGACCTGTCCAAGGGTGACCCGGAGCTGTACGTTCTCCACGGGGAGGAGATCACCATGCCCTCCGCCGCCCCTGTGCCCCAGGCATCCAGACCCCGCATTGGTTTCCAATAAGAGCAAAGAAAGACCGCGGAGCTTCGCTCCGCGGTCTTTTTGTGTCTGATTCAGCGATCCCACTTTTCGATGAGGGCCCGCAGCTGGTCGGCAAATTTGCCCAGGTCCTTGTTGGTACCGCCCTTGTTGTGGGCGATGACTTCCATGAGCTTGCGGCCCACTTCCTCCAGCCGCTGGTAAGCGGGAGAAGCACCGGGGGTGACCGCCGGCTTCTTCTCCGGCGGCAGGCCGGGGGAGAGCATCTGATTGGTCAGCAGGTCATAGACCTCCTCATAGTTGGGGGCGTGGGCGGCCAAGCCCCGCTGGCGCAGAGTCTCGGCGTAGATCTCGGTGACCTCCGTATCGCCGTGGACCACAAAGACCTGCTTGGGCTGGGGCGTGAAGTGCTCGATCCACCGCAGCAGCCCGTCCTTGTCAGCGTGGGAGGAGAGACCGTGGAAGTTGACGATCTTAGCCCGGACGGCAATTTCCTCCCCAAAGAGCTTGACGCTGCTCACGCCGTTGAGCAGCCGGCGGCCCAGGCTGCCCTCCGCCTGATAGCCCACGAATACCACGGCGCACTCCGGCCGCCACAGGTTGTGCTTCAGGTGATGGCGGATGCGGCCGGCGTCGCACATGCCGGAGGCGGAGATGATGACCCGGGGGGTCTTGTCCTCATTCAGGGCGCGGGACTCCGCGCTGGATTCGGTAATGGTGAGTCCCGGGAACTGGAACAGGGCGCCCCCCTTCAGGGCGGCAATGGCCTCCTCGTCCAGGTAGCCGTGGAGGTCGCCGGAGAAGATGCGGGTGGCCTCGCCCGCCAGGGGGGAGTCCACCACCACCTGGAAGTTGGGCGCGCTTTTCACCAGGCCCTGCTCCTTCATCTCCCGGATGAAGTACAAAAGCTCCTGGGTGCGGCCTACGGCGAAGGAGGGGATGATGACGTTGCCGCCCTTGCCCAGAGTTTCGTCGATGATGGCGGCCAGGTCGGCGGTGTAGTCCGGCTTCTCATCCATGTCGTGGAGCCGGTCGCCGTAGGTACTCTCAGTGAGAACATAGTCGGCGTCCTTGATGTACTGGGGGTCTCGGATGATAGGCTGATCCCGGTTGCCGATGTCGCCGGAGAAGACCACCTTCCGGGTCTCCTCCCCCTCGGTGAGCCACATCTCCACGCTGGCAGAGCCCAGCAGATGGCCTGCGTCGGTGAAGCGCACCTTCACCCCGTCCTCGATTTGCAGCCGGGTGCTGTACTCGCAGGTGACGATGTGTTTGATGGCCGCCTCGGCGTCGGCCACGGTGTACAGCGGCTCCACCGGCTCAGCTCCGGCGCGCCTGCCCTTCTGGTTCTGCCACTGGGCGTCGCTCTCCTGGATGTGAGCGGAGTCCCGCAGCATGATGCTCAGCAGCTGGCCGGTGAGCCGGGTGCAGTAGATGTTGCCCTCAAATCCCTGTTTGACCAGCAGCGGGATGCGTCCGGAGTGGTCGATGTGGGCGTGAGTCACCACCACAGCGTCGATGTAACCGGCGTTGAAGTCCAGCTCCTGGTTGTCCCGCTCATCCCTGCCCTGCTGCAGGCCGCAGTCCACCAGGATCTTCTTCCCGCCGCATTCCACGCAGTGGCAGCTGCCGGTGACGGCACGGGCCGCGCCGAAAAAGGTCAGTTTCATGGTGCACCTCCTTGCGATCTTCTGTAAGTTGATTGTACCTCCAAAACCGGTCAGTGTAAATAGGGGAAACGTCAGCCGGGCGCCCCCGCAGGGGCGCCCGGCTGACAAAGGAGTGTGTGTTTGACAGGAAAAGGTGTGTGTTGAATGGGAAACGTATGGACAGCGGCGCTCAGACAGCCGGTGCCGCAGGGGAAAGGGAGAGCATCTGCCTGGCCTCGTCGGGGGTGGCCACGCTGCGGCCCAGCTCCTCGGCGATGCGCTTCATCTTGGCAATAGGTTCGGCGTTGGACTTGGCCAGTACCCCCTTGCTGAGGTAGAGGTTGTCCTCCAGACCCACCCGGACGTTGCCGCCCAGACAGATGGCGGTGGTGACCAGATCGAACTGGTCCTTTCCGGCGGCCGCGCAGGACCAGATGAACTGATCCCCCAGTACCTTCTGGGCGGTCTCCACCAGGAAATTCAGGTTGGCCACAGTGGCGGGCATGCCCCCCATGACCCCCAGCACAAACTGGAGGTAGACGGGCGCCTTCACCAGGCCGCGCTTCAGGAAATAGGCAATATTGCTGATCATGCCGGTCTCATATACCTCAAACTCCGGCTTGACCTGGTGCTCGCCCATAATGGCCATGTAGTCCTCAATGTCCTGGAAGGTGTTGGCGAAGGGCACCTGGTAGGTGTTCTTCACAAAGGGGATCTCCCAGTCAAATTTGGGCTGCTTGATCTTGTCGGCGATGGGGGCGAAGCAGAAATTCACCGAGCCTGCATTGCAGGAGGCCAGCTCCGGATGGGCCGTGGGCAGGGCGGCCAGCCGCTCCTGGCTGGTCATGCCGATGGCGCCGCCGGTGGTGATGCCGATGACCACGCCGCATCGGGCCCGGACGCCGTCCACCACCTGCCGCATCAGCTCCGGGTCGCCGGTGGGCTGGCCGGTCCGGGGGTCGCGGGTGTGGAGATGCGCCACCGCGGCGCCCGCCTGGCAGGCGGCAACGGCCTCGTCAATGATCTGTTCCGGGGTGATGGGCAGGTAGGGGGACATGCTGGGGATGTGCACCGCGCCGGTGATGGCGGCGGTGAGGATCACTTTTTTCTCACTCATGGCGTCTCTCACTTCTTCAGGCTGAGGATCTCGCGGGCCTCGTCGGGGGTGGCGACCTTCTTGCCGTACTCCTCGATCACGCGGCGGGCGCGCTCCACGAACTGAACGTTGCTCTCAGCCAGCACGCCCTTGGAGTACATGACATTGTCCTCCATGCCCACGCGGATGTGGCCGCCCAGGGCAACGGCGCCGTAGAGCATCTCCATGGCGGAGTGGCCCACGCCGAAGCAGCTCCAGGTGGAGCCGGGGCACAGGGACTCCATGGTCTCCTTCATGAAGATCAGGTTCTTCATGGTGCCGGGGATGCCGTTGGCGCAGCCCATGCAGAACTGGAAGTGGAGGGGAGCCTTCAGCACGCCCTTCTTCAGGTAGTAGGCGGCGTTGGCGATCATGCCGGGATCAAAGGCCTCGATCTCAGGCTTGACGCCCCAGGCCTGCATGTTCTGGCCCAGCTCCTCCAGGAACTTGGGGGGATTGAGGAACAGGGAGGTGTGCAGCCAGTTCATGGAGCCGCAGTCGTAGGAGCCCATCTCGGGGTGCAGCTCTTTCAGGTGGATCTGGCGGGTCTCCTCAGTGGCGTTCAGGTCGCCGGAGGTAGTCATGTTCAGGATGATGTCGCAGTCGGGGTGGTTGGTGCGCAGCAGCTCCACGGTCCTGGCAAAGCGGTTCTTGTCCATGGTGCCCTTGCCCTCATCGTCCCGCATGTGCAGGTGAGCCACGGCAGCGCCGGCCTTCCAGCAGGCATAGACGTCTTCCGCAATCTCCTCGGGGGTCATGGGCACGTTGGGGTTGTTGGCCTTGGTGGGCCAGGCGCCGGTGGTGGCTACCGTAATGATGGTCTTATCGCTCATGACAGTACTCCTCACTGTTCGTCAGCTGCCAGCAGAGGCAGGAATTCTTCCTTGTTCTTCATGGTGTGGAGGACCTTGGTGGCCTCCTCACGCTTGACCAGCTCCACAACCTTATCGTTGTAGGGAGTGTCGATGCCGTGCTCGTCGCCCTTGCGGCAGACGATGCCGTTGATGAAGTCGATCTCGGTGGCCCGGCCCTTCTCCAGATCCTGGAGCATGCTGGCCTTCAGGGCGGCGTGCTGATCCCAGACCTTGTGATAGGTGGGGAACTTGGAGGGGATGTCGGCGGGGGAGTCCAGCTTCAGAGTCTCGAAGTCGGTACCCTGCATAACGGCCAGACGGACGCCGCAGGCGTTGGCTACCCGGATGGTCTCGTCGGCGATGTGGGCAATGCAGCGCAGGGTGGTCTCATCGTTGAGCACCGCGCCGAAGGTGTCGGCCATGGCGGCGGACATGCCGGAGAAGGTGGCGTTCATCAGCACCTTGGCCCAGCGAATACCCATCAGATTGTCCAGAACCTCGGTGTGTCCCACCATGTTCAGCACCTTCTGGGCCTCACGGATCCGAGGGGTGTCGGAGCCGTCAATCTCGCCGATCTCGAAGGCGAAGTTCTCCATGACCTTCATGGTGGAGGTCAGGCGGGACACACCGGGCTCCAGCCAGGTGGCGCCCCAGCCCACCGCGCCGCCGGCGGTACGCTCCTTGCCCACATAAGAGGCCACCAGCTCCTCAGGAATGCCGTTCTGGAGGGTGAGCACCAGAGTATTTTCATCCATGTGGGGGATCAGCTGGGGCAGCACGGTGTGCAGCGCGGTCTGCTTGGTGGTGAGGATGAACAGGTCGTACACGCCCTCCATTTCGTCGGGGGTGAGGGCGGAGACAGGAACATTGAATTCCATGGTGCCGGTGACGGTGGCGCCCTTCTCCCGCAGCGCGTCAACGGTAGGCTTATAGGAGTCGATCATGTCGATCTGACCGCCGTTTTTGGTGATGAGCGCGCCGATGATGGTGCCCAGGGAGCCGACGCCTACAACTGCTGTTCTCATAGTGAAACGCTTCCTTTCCTCTTGTATGCTCAGAATACTTTGCGGGTCAGGCCATAGATCTGCCGGGCCTCGTCAGGAGTGGCGGCCTCCAGGTCGGCCTCCTCCAGCAGGCGCTTGGCACGGGCCACGAACTGGGCGTTGTTGTCAGCCAGCACGCCCCTCTTATAGTAGACATTGTCCTCCATGCCCACCCGCAGGTGGCCGCCCATGGCGATGGTGGCCATCATGATGGGCAGGTGGCCGTGGCCGATGCCGCAGGCCGCCCAGGTGGAGCCCTCAGGCAGCATGTTGCGCAGGAAGACCAGGTTTTCCACCGTGCTGGGCAGGCCGCCGGCGCAGCCCAGGACGATCTGGAAGTGGCAGGGAGCCTTGAGCACGCCGGTCTTGATGTAGTGGATGGCGTTCTGGATCATGCCGCCGTCGAAGATCTCGATTTCCGGCTTGATGTTGCTCTCCTGCAGGGCGTGGCCCAGCTTCTCCAGGAAGGAGGGGGGATTCATGAACACGGTGCGGTGCTGCCAGTTCAGGGTGCCGGCGTCGTAGGAGGCCAGCTCGGGCAGCAGCTGCTGCAGGGGATAGATCCGCTCCTCGTCGCCGAAGTCCACACTGCCGGAGCTGGTGATATTGATGCAGATATCACAGTCCTTGTGGGCACGGATGCGTTCAATGGTCTCCTTGTACTTGGCAAAGTCGGTGGAGGGGGTGCCGTCGTCATTGCGTACGTGGATGTGGGCGATGGCGGCGCCGGCCTTCCAGCACTGATAGACGTCCTCGGCGATGGCTTCCGGGGTGAAAGGCACGTTGGGGTTATCGTCATGGGTGGGCCAGGAGCCGGTGACGGCAACGGTAATGACCCTCTTTTTCTTCAGATCGCTCATAGCAAGTCCTCCTTCTTCGGTTGAGCAAGTTTCCTGCTGAGGGTTTACAGCAAATTGCGTGCCAAGATCAAATGACCAAATGTTGTATTACGGAAACGGAAAAAAGCGCAAAAAAGGGGCAAGTCGGAAGCGATTCGTGAATCGCTTCCGACTTGCCCCTTAAGTCGCTCAAGGCGACTTATCAGACCTGGGCGAGGGAGAGGGTCAGAGCAAATATTTTCGTTTTCTCCGCATGATGAGGGACTGGCTGGTACCCAGGGCGCGGGCGGCTCCGTAGGAGCTCTTATAGGTGAGCAGGGCGTACTGGATGTAGTCCCGCTCGCAGCGCTCCAGATAGTCGCTCAGGGGCAGCTCCTTGTTCCAGAGCTGCTGATACATGGGCGGTGTAGGCTGGCTCTGGGGCGTGGCGGGCAGGCTGTCAAAGCCCACACGCTTGTCGTGGCTGGCGGCAATGCTCTGGATGTTGCTGATCTCAATGAAGTCGCTGGCGCTCATGACCACCGAGCGTTCCACGAAGTTTTTCAGCTCCCGCACGTTGCCCGGCCAGTCATAATCCAGCATCTTTTGTATGGTATTTTCCGCAAATGTTTTGCTTTTGATGTACTTTTTGTTGTAGTGGGCCAGAAAATGCAGCGCCAGGGGGATGATGTCCTCCTTCCTGTTGCGCAGGGGGAGCAGCTCCAGGGGGAGCACATTGAGACGGTAGAACAGGTCGGCACGAAAGCGCTTTTCCTCCACTGCACCCAAAAGGTTTTCGTTTGTGGCGGAAATGAGGCGAAAATCCACCTTTTTGGACACGGTGGAGCCGATGCGCTGAATGGTTTTGGTTTCCAGGGCGCGCAGCAGCTTACCCTGGAGGGAGAGGGGCAGGGAGTTGATCTCATCCAGGAACAAAGTGCTGCCGTCAGCGGCCTCAAACAGGCCCTTTTTGCCGGTGTTGGAGGCCCCGGTAAAAGCCCCCTTTTCGTAGCCGAACAGCTCGGCTTCCAGCAGGTTTTCCGGCAGCGAGGCGCAGTTAATGACGATCATTTCGTGTCCGGCCCTGGGGCTGCGGCGGTGGATGTATTGGGCGATTACCTCTTTGCCGGTGCCCGATTCCCCGCTGATCAGCACAGAGGTATCAAAGCCGGCAATGCCTTCCGCCATGCGCAGCAGGTGCTTCATGGCTCCGCTCTCTGCCACAATGGTTTCATCCGGCCGGAAATCGGTGAGGCGGTGGCCGGAATAGGTGCTGATGGTGCCGTGTTCCATGGCCTCGTTATAAAAATCGTTGATGGTGTCCAGCGGCTTGCAGATGGCGATGATATTCTGCACCTCGCCGTTGGGGCCAAACACCGGATTGGAGATCACCAGCTGCCGGAAAGGCGTTTTCCGGGCGGTGTTTCCGATCTCCACGTCCTGAAACATCACTACCCGGCGCTTTTCCCGGTATACAATGTCCGAAATGCAGACGTCGATCTGGCTGCTGGTCTGAAAATCGTGTACATTATAGGCCAGCAGTTCCGCCTTGCTCATGCCGATGGTGTGGATGTAGGCGCTGTTTACGTAGAGGTAGTTTCCCTTGTCGTCCAGGATGTAGATCCCGTCCGGAATGTTGTCCAGCATTAGTTCGTAAAACGAGCCGAGATTTGCGGCGCTCACCAAAATGACCTCCTTTTCTCTGTAAAGCTGTCAGTTTGACGAAGAAATAAGGGTGGAGACGAGAGAAATTTAATTGGTTTGCCATTATAGCACAGCGGCAAACATTCCACAAGGAAAAATTGAAAATTGAAATTTGGCATTGTATTTGCTATGTATACGGGGCAGAACACGAGAGGAGGAACAAACCTTATGCGAATTGCAATCCTGGGCTGCGGCGCCATGGGTACGGTAATGGGCGCATTTCTAACCCGCAACGGCTGCCCGGTGGATATGGTGGATAACTACCAGGCCCATGTGGATGCTCTGAATGAAAAGGGCGCCCATATCGTGGGTATGGTGGATATGACCGTTCCGGTCCGGGTCATGACACCGGAGCAGATGGAAGGTATTTATGACCTGGTGTTCCTGTTTACCAAGCAGACCGCCAACGATCAGGTCCTGCCCGCTCTGCTGCCCCATCTGGGGGAGCACAGCACCGTCTGCACCCTGCAGAACGGCGTGCCCGAGCCCTATGTGGCCGGCTATGTGGGAGAGAACCGGACGGTGGGCGGCACCGTGCTGTGGGGTGCCACCTTTGTGGGCCCCGGTGAATCGGAATTGACCCAGAACATCCAGATGAACGACCACCTGTTTGAAATCGGTGAGATGGACGGCAGCGTGGGCGAGCGCATCCAGGCTGTAGCCGATGTGCTGGGCTATATGGGCCGGCCGGCCAAGGTCACCGATCAGCTGATGGCCTCCCGCTGGGGCAAGCTCATCAACAATGCCTGCATGAGCGGCATGTCCGCCGTGTGCGGCTCCACCTTCGGCCAGGTTCTGGACGATCCCCGTTCCCGGGCCTGCCTGAGCTACCTGGGCTGCGAAGTGAAGCAGTGCTGCCAGGCGGCGGGCTACAAGCTGCCTCTGCTGCTCAACGAGCAGTCCCCCGACACCCTGGACCTGAAGGACCAGGCGATGTATGAGGCAAACCAGGAGATGTTCCAGGTCATGTATCAGGACATGCACACCGCCAAGGCCAGCATGCTCCAGGACCTGGAGAAGGGCAAGAAGACCGAGGTCACCATGATCAACGGCTTTGTCTGCCAGACCGGCAGACAGTATGGCATCCCCACCCCATTTAATGATAAAGTGGTGGAGATCGTCACCAAGATCGAAGCCGGCCAGCTGCCCCTGTCCATGGAGAACGTGGAGCTGTTCCCCAAGGAATGGTTCACCTATCCGCTGTAAGGGAGAAAGGAGCCTGCTGTATGAGTTCCGGCTACTATGTGGGCCAGACCGCTTCGGTCACCCGTACCATCTCTGAAAGCGACGTCTATCTGTTTGCTGGTGTGACCGGCGACCTCAATCCCGCCCACACCAATGAGGAATACGCGAAAACCACCCACTTCAAGACCCGTATCGCCCACGGAATGCTGTCTGCCGGCCTGATCTCCGCGGTGTTGGGGATGCAGCTGCCCGGTCCGGGCACCATCTACACCGGCCAGACCCTGAAGTTCCTGGCCCCCGTGCATATTGGCGATACCATTACGGCTACGGCAGAGATCAAGTCCCTGGACCTGGAGCGCAACCGGGTGGTGCTCACCACGACCTGTACCAATCAGGAGGGCACCATGGTCATCACCGGCGAGGCCACCGCGCTGCTGCCCAAGGAACGGGCCTAGATTTCTGTTGCTAGATAAAATCCAAACGAAAGAGAGGTATTCTTATGGTATCCATGTTCCCTTTCATCGCCTGGATCGTCGTGCTGGTGATCGGCCTGGTGGTCTATCTGGGAGTGGCCAGCGCCATCGAGAAGTCCGGTCTGGAGCGTCTGGGCGCCACCGGCAATCTCTTTACCTGTGATCCGGAAAAGAAAAAGAGAAAGTAAAGACGGAATCCAGATCAAGCACCATTCCAGAGGCTAAAGAGGAGGAAAACAACCAATGAAAAGCATGATCTATATTGGCGTCTTTGTGGTCTACTTCGGCTTTATCATCATCACGTCCCTGATGAGCGCCAAAAAGGTGGAGACCATGAGCGACTTTACCACCGGCGGCAACAAGATGGGCCTGCTGCTGGGCGTTGGTACGTCCATGGCCACCTGGCTGTCTGTGGCGTCCGTCATGGG
>CALWXT010000036.1 GCA_944385575.1 uncultured Flavonifractor sp.
ATCCGCATTGTAAACGCTTGGCAGCGCAAGGGCTGCATCGTGTCCATGACCGGCGACGGCGTCAACGACGCCCCCGCTCTGAAGAAGGCGGACATCGGCGTGGCCATGGGCATCACCGGTACCGAGGTGTCCAAGGACGCCGCCTCCATGATCTTGGCCGACGACAACTTTGCCACCATCGTCAAGGCGGTGGTCAACGGCCGCAGCGTGTACGCCAACATCAAAAACGCCATTCAGTTCCTCCTCTCTGGCAATACGGCAGGTATTTTCTGTGTGCTTTATGCCTCTCTGTTGGCACTGCCCGTGCCTTTCCAGCCGGTACACCTGCTGTTCATCAACCTGCTCACCGACTCTCTGCCCGCCATCGCCATCGGCATGGAGCCGGCCCGCCGGGGCCTGCTGGATCAGAAACCCCGTGATCCAAAGGAACCGATCCTCAACCGTGCCCTCCTCGCCCGCATCGGCGGACAGGGCCTGCTCATCGCCATCGTCACCATGATCGCCTTCTACCTGGGCTACCAGGGCGGCGACGCCGCCATGGCCTCCACCATGGCCTTCGCCACCCTCACCCTGGCCCGGCTGTTCCACGGCTTCAACTGCCGGGGCGCCGAGTCCATCTTCCGGCTGAAGTTCTCCACCAACAAGTACTCCATCATGGCCTTCTTCGCCGGCGTGGTGCTGCTGCTGGCGGTGCTGTTCATCCCCGGGCTCAAGGGCCTGTTTATGGTGGCCCCCGCCTTCGGGTTTGCCAACCTGGGCGAGATCGTGCTGCTGGCCTTCCTGCCCACCCTGGTTATCCAGATCGTCAAAGTGATCTGCGACCTGCGCCGGGGCAAGGCGGACTGAATTGAAGAAAAAAGCCCTGTTCGTGTATGCGAACAGGGCTTTTTTTATCAGATGGGAAGCAAAACGCTGGCGATGTTGAAGTAGACGATCAAAGAAATGGCGTCCACAATGGTGGTGATGAGGGGAGCGGCCATGATGGCCGGGTCGGCCTTGAAGAACTTGGCCGCCATGGGCAGGATGCCGCCCACCGTCTTGGCCAGCAGCACCGTGACATACAGGGCGGCAGCCACGGTGAGGGCGGTGGCGGTCTGGCCAGGATAGGTGAGGATGAGGCGGACAAAGTTCACCGCGCTGAGGGCGGCGCCCACCAGCAGGCTCACCCGTAGCTCCTTCCAGAATACCCGGCCAAAGTCCCGCAGCCGGATCTCGCCCACCGCCATGCCGCGGATCACCAGGGTGCTGGACTGGCTGCCGGCGTTTCCGCCGGTGTCGGTAAGCATGGGGATAAAGGTGACCAGCAAAGGCATAGCGGAGAATGCCGCCTCATACTGGCCCAGAATGCCGCCGGTGATCATGCCGGAGATCATCAGCACCAGCAGCCAAACGATGCGGTGCCGGGCCAGGGAGAACACCCCCGTTTTCAGGTAGGGCTTTTCCGAGGGGGCCATGGCCGCCATCTTCTCAAAGTCCTCGGTGGCCTCCTCCTCCAGCACGTCCATGCCGTCGTCCACCGTGACGATGCCCACCAGTCGGCCTTCCTTGTCCACCAGCGGCAGGGAGAGAAAGTCGTACTTCATCAGCCGGGCCACAGCCTCCTCCTGGTCCTCCCCGGTCTCGGCGGTGATGACGTCCCGCTCCATCAGGTCTGCCACCAGGGCCCCGTCGGAGGAGAGCAGCAGCTCCCGGATAGTGACCACGCCTTCCAGCCGCCGGGCGGCGTCGATGACATAGCAAGTGTAGATGCTCTCCGAATCCGCCCCGGTCTTCCGGATGTGGTCGATGGCCTGGGCTACCGTCATATTCTTTTTCAGGTCGGTGAATTCGGCGGTCATAATGCTGCCCACCGAGTTCTCCGGGTAGTTGAGGAACTGGTTGATGAGCTGTCGGGTGTCTGGCCGGGCGGCCTGAAGCACCCGCTTCACCACCCCGGCGGGCAGCTCCTCCAGCATATCCACCGCGTCATCTACCCACAGCTCCTCCACAATGGCGGAGAGCTCCTGGTCGGTGGCCGCCTGGATCAGGGCCTGCTGATCATCCGCCGGCAGATCGGAAAACACCTCGGCCGCCAACTCCTTGGGCAGGGCCCGGAAGGCCACCAGGGTCTCCTGGCGGTTCAGCTCGGCCAGCAGCTCCGCCAGGTCGGCGGGGTGCTCCTCCGCCAGAGCGGAGCGCAGGGCGTGCATGTCCCGGCGCTCCAGCAGCTGCTGCAGCGCCTCCAAAGTCAGATTCTGTTTCATGGGTCTTTCCTCCTGTCTTGTTGAGATACAGCGAGGAAGTCACCAAAACGAGCAAGCCGCGGCAGAGCGCCCGGGCTGTACGCCCGGCCGCTCCCCGCGGCGGAGAGCCTCTATCTGGGAACGACTGACCGGGCCCCGCCCGGCGTTCCCTTTTGTTACAGGGAAAACCAGGCGGCGCCAGACCGGCCCATATAGGTACTCTCACAGCCCGCGTTGGTACTTCGTCCGCATTGGTCCACCTGATTTTCCTCCTTTTCCTATTATTTTGCTAGCCTTTTGGCTGCCGTTTGAGGATACCATATTTTTTTCCGAAAGGCAACCCCTGATGCGTTTTTTGTGGTATAATCACAAACAAGATCATTGCGGGAGGAAACACCATGATGCACAGTCCCACCTGATGGACAGAACCGGGCAGGCGCTGGAAGACCAGCGCCTGGTTGTGCTGTCCAAAACAGGAAAGGGATTGTGTCTGAATGAAACGGAATATTCCTCTGATGTATGCCATCGCCCTGCTGCAGGGTATGGTGTTTTATGCCCCGGTGGCCACCCTGTACCGGCAGGTCCACGGCCTGAGCATGTTCCAGATCACCCTGATCGAGAGCATATCCCTGGTGCTGTGCATCCTCCTGGAGGTGCCCTGGGGCGCCCTTGCCGACCAGATGGGCTATAAGCGAACCATGGTGTTCTGCTGCTGCCTCTATTTTGTCTCCAAGCTGGTGTTCTGGCAGGCGGACGGGTTCGGCTGGTTCCTGGCTGAGCGGGTCATGCTCAGCGTGGTGACCGCCGGGCTGTCAGGCGTAGACACCAGCATCCTCTACCTCTCCTGCCCGGAGGGGGAGAGCCAGCGGGTATTCGGCCTGTACAGCAGTCTCCAGACCCTGGGGCTGCTGCTGTCGGCTATGGTGTTTTCCCTCTGGATCAAAGATCAATACGAATTGGCTGGGTTACTGACGGTGCTCAGCTACGGGGCTGCCGCCCTGCTGTCCTTTGGACTGGCGGAGGTGAAGGGGCAGTCGTCCAGCCGCCCGGGCGCCTTTCGGGAGGCGGCGGGCCAGGTGCTGAAAAACAGGCGGATGCTTGTGCTGCTGGTGGCCGCCGGGGTACTGACCGAGACCCACCAGATGGTCACGGTTTTTCTCAATCAGCCTCAATACCAGCGCTGCGGAATGGGCAGCGAGGGCATCGGCCTGGCCTACATTGCCGCCGCCCTGCTGGGTTTGACCGGAGCGTTTTCCCACCGGTTGACCAGAATGTGGGGAGAAAAGAAGACGGCCGGGCTGCTGTTTGCCCTGTCTGTGCTGGCCTGCCTGGCCCTGGCACTGACCCGGAACGCCGCCCTGTCCATAGCGGGCGTGCTGACCTTCCGGGTGGGAAACAGCCTGTTCCAGCCCCTGCAGCTGGAATTACAGAACCGGCAGATTTCCGGTGAGGACCGGGCCACCGCCCTGAGCGTGGGAGCCATGATCATGGACGGCGTGGGGGTGGGTGCGAACCTGGCCTTTGGCGCAGCGGCAGACTTCAGTCTCCCTGCCGCCTTCCTGCTGGGCGGAGCCCTGTGCGGTATGGGGCTACTGCTCTTTCTGCTATGGGGTGAACAGAAAAAAACAGACGGGTGCTGCTGAGCAGCACCCGTCTGTTTTTTGAAAATAAATTAGAAATAGGTAAGATTGACCGGCTTTTTGTCCCAGCCGATGGCCTTTTGCAGGTCATCCAGGTAGTCCGGATCGGACACCTGAGCCAGGCCGTAATCCACCGCGTCCCGCAGGGAATAGGCGCCCATCACCACGGAGGAAAGAGCGGAGATGCCCAGCGACAGCGTGACACTGGGATGAGCATGCTCAGATGGAGAGATGGTGGAGCCGGAGATGTCCAGCAGGAAGGTGCGGTTATTGTCGGGCAGGAAGTCGTCTTCCACCTGGAGGGCCAGCACAAAGGAACGGCTCACCGGATACTGGCAGTGATTCTGCATCCGGAAATAGCCATCCACATCGAAGATGCGGGTCATGTAGCCCATGGTGCGCCGGCCGATCTCATGGATGCATCCGTCGTGAGCACGGTTTTCTCCCGTGTCGGGGTTGGTGAACATCATGTGCAGACGCTCATCGGTAGACAGGATGCGCACACGCTCGATCTGGTCCACCTGGGAGGCGAAGAAGGTCATGAACTGCTTCAGGGTGTCCATGTCCTCGTAGACCATTTCATGCACCATCAGATCGTGGTACATATCGGTGTAGTGATCCACCTCCACGAAGGAGAAGGTGAGATAGCCGGTGATCTTCCCCGACCGGCGGCACACCACCACGTAGGGGGCGTCGAAGATCCGATGGGGGTCCATGAAATGATGAATGGTGGCGCCGTGGGTCTTTTCCGCCCAGCGGCGGTAGAACTCCAGCACCTCGGGACGGTCGGCCTCGGTGGCGTAGGACAGGCCGGATTTGTCCCCGAAGGAACGGATATAGCAGGGCTTGGGCTGGTAGAGGATATACTCATTGCCGTAGCCGTAGCCCATGCTGCGGTAAAAGGCGGGGTTGAAGGGGTGCAGGCAGCCAATCGGCGTGCCCAGCTTGGCATAGTACCGCATCAGCACCTTGAGCAGCGTGCAGGCCACCCGCTCTTTCTTGTGGAGAAAGTTGGCGGAGACATAGGCCGCAGCGCCCATGGGCATCATCACACCTCTGACGTTGAGGGTGAAATCCATCATCAGGACGGAACCCAGCAGGGTCCCGCCGTCATCAAAACAGCCGAGGTAACGTCCCTCGTCCGGACGGTACAGTTCGCCTTCCATATTCTCCAGCAGCGCCGCCGGCGTTTTGGACGGGAACGAGGTCACCACGTTCCTGGCCAGCTGCTCCACCTCGGAGGGGAGAACGAATCTGACATCCATATTCTGTTGATTCCTTTCTGTTTACCCGCCGCACAGTGGTCGGCGGGGCGGGCGGAGGGGGGAACCTCCGCATATCAGCGCACCTGCTTTGACGAAGTCATTATGTCAGTCAGCGGGCAAAATGTCAATCGCTTTTTCCGCGGAGGGTGTATAAAAAACTTGACAGGGACGGGGCGACACGTTAAGCTATAAGCGCTTGGGTGCGCGATGCAGCGCCCCGTTTGATCGGATGCGAGGCAGCATCCTGAACAGGAAGTTCAGGGTGCTGCCTTATGTTTTTTCAGAAAGGAGCGGGACTATGGAACAATTCAGCGTCAGGACCAAGATCATGACCGGCAGTGCGCTGGAAGACCTGGCCCGGCAGATCCACCGCGGCTTTGTGGTCACCGACCGGTTTATGGCAGAGAGCGGCCGGGTCAGCTATGTGACCGATGCGCTGGATCGGGTGGGAGCCCAGTGGCAGGTCTTCAGCGACGTACAGGCCGACCCCGACGTGGACACCGTCACCAAGGGAGTCAGCATCATTCAGGAGTTCAAGCCCGATTGCGTAGTGGCCTTCGGCGGCGGCTCCGCCATCGATGCGGCCAAGGCCATCGTATATTTTGCCGCCAAGACGCAGGACATGCGGGACTGCCTCTTCGTGGCCATCCCCACCACCAGCGGCACCGGCTCTGAGGTGAGCCGTTTTGCTGTCATTACCGACCGGGAGAAGGGCGTCAAGTACCCCCTGATCGACGACAGCCTGCTGCCTGATGTGGCTATTCTGGACGCCCAGCTCACCGCCAGCGTACCCCCTGCGGTCACGGCGGACACCGGCCTGGACGTGTTTACCCATGCGGTGGAGGCCTTCGTGTGTACCGCCGCCAACGACTTTACCGACGCGGCGGCGGAGAAGTCCATCAAGCTGGTACGCCGCCATCTGCTCAACGCCTATCAGCACCCTGACGACCTGAAGGCCCGCCAGGGGATGCACAATGCCTCCTGCCTGGCCGGCGTGGCCTTCTCCAACGCCGGACTGGGTCTGAACCATGGCATGGCCCACGCCTTGGGTGCCCGGTTCCACATTCCCCACGGTCGGGCCAACGGTATCCTGCTGCCCTATGTGATGAGCTTCAACGCCGGCTGCTCCGAGACCCTGACGCCTACCGCCAAGCGGTACGCCCAGATCTCCCGTCTGCTGGGCCTGGAGAGCAGCAGCGTCCGCCAGAGCGCCCTCAACCTCATCCGTACCGCCCGCCGGTATGTGGAGAAGCTGAACGTGCCTTCCACCATTCAGGCCGCCGGCGTGAACGCCGCCGAGTTTGAGGCTGCTGTGGACGAAATGGCTCAGGCTGCCGTGGCTGACCGCTGCACCGCCACCAACCCCAGAACCTGTACTGTGGAGGAAGTGGCTCAGCTGTACCGGAAGGCATACACCGGCAAGCTGCCCTGATAAAAGCGCGCTCAGACGCGGGTTGATGATATCGCTTGATTCGCCATTGACATGCGGGGTCTTTTCTGGTAAAATAACCAAAAAAGTAAGGGATAAATTGGCGGAAACTCTCAGCCACGTATTGGATGCGCCGTTAGTGTCTGATACACACTGTGCCCAGAGCGATGCAGCTCCTGGAATTTCAAGAATGACGGATGACCGATTCAAGAAATTCTAGGGGCTTTTTTATGCTTTTATGGGTTGCATTTTTGCATGAGGCGTTATGGAATACGCCGGCAAGCTGAGAATTTGTCCCCAGACCATCTCTTGCACAGGATCAAGGCCTCGGGCAGTAAGGAGGGTGTTTTGTTGATCGAGCTGGATGAAAAACAGCGCATCATACAGGAATTTGTACCTGGCAAGCAGGTCACGCTGGCACATGTGATTGCCAATCCGGTGGAGGATCTCTATGCCAAGCTGGGCCTGATTGACTGCAGGGGGGCCATTGGGATTTTTACCATCACCCCCAGTGAGGCAGCTATGATCGCGGCCGATGTGGCCACCAAGGCGGCGGACGTGAAGATCGGGTTTGTGGACCGTTTCAACGGATCGCTGGTTATTACAGGAGATGTGGCAGCTGTTCAGGCCGCCCTGACGGAGGTCATGAACACACTTTGCGGTATGATGGGCTTTGCTTCCGCGCCCATCACCAAAACGTAGCCCATGAAAGAAAATCGGAGTCCCCGCATTATTCTCATTGGCCGGTCCACGGCGGGAAAGACCACGCTGTGCCAGCGGATCGCCAAAGAGGAGCTCAACTATCACAAGACCCAAACCGTGCAGATACGGAATGAAACAATGATTGATACGCCGGGTGAATACCTGGAGCGGCGGTATTTTCGGGGGGCCCTGATGGTCACCGCCGCCGACGCGGACATCATTGTGCTGGTGCAGGACGCCACGGAACCCGGAAGCATGTTCCCACCTGCATACAGCAGTACATTTGCCAAGCCCTGTGTCGGCGTCGTCACAAAAGCGGATCTGGCCACGCAGGAACAGCTTGCGCGGGCACAAAAATATCTGAACATTGCCGGTGCCGAGGAGATCTTCACCATCAGCAGCGTCACCGGCGAGGGAGTGGATGATCTGGTTCAGCGGTTGGGCTTCCAATAAGACAGGAAGGGTGCTCACATGGAAAAGGATGGAATTTCCGTCGTCATCGCCGACGACGAGCCGATCAGCAGAATGGATCTTAAGGAACTGCTGTCCGAGGGCGGCTACACCGTGCTCTCGGAGGTCTCGGACGGATTTGATGCGGTGGAGCAATGCAAGCTGTATCATCCGGATCTGGTGATTTTGGACATTAAGATGCCCTTTTTGGACGGTATCTCAGCGGCAAAGATCATATACGAAGAAGAACTGGCCGACACCATCATCATGCTCACGGCATACAGTGAGCGGGAGTTTGTGGAGCAGGCCAAGGGCTACGGCGTCAGCGGATATCTGGTCAAGCCCATCGACGAAAAATCCCTGGTGCCCAGCATCGAGCTGGCGGTGGCCCGCAGCCGGGAGCTGAAACGGCTGCGCAAGGATATGGCGAAGGTCTCCGAACGTCTGGAGAGCCGGAGCGTGATCGAAAAGGCCAAGGGCGTCATCATGCAGGAGCAGTCGATGACCGAGCAGGAGGCCTATGATTACATACGGAAGCTCAGCCTGGACAAGCACCTTTCCATGCGGAGGGTAGCGGAGATCATACTGGTCAAAAACGGCGGGTGAGCGGCATGGATACCATTTGGGAGCTGTGCAGAAAGCATACCGACCTCTCTGACGAGGAGATCCGAATCATCGAGCATACCTCGGCCATTCTGCAGCCCCTGGCAAACCTGGAGGACGCGGACATTTTCATCGACTGTCCCCGGCGGGACGGCGACGCCATCGTGGTGGCGGAGGCCAAACCGGAGGATGTGCCCTCGTCCTATAAAAACACGGTGGTGGGGCTGCTGGCCAAGGCAGAAAACGAGCCCGCAGTGGCCCGTACCTTCCGCCTGGGTGTAGGCACCAAGCAGATGAAGGCCACCACCCAGGAAAACGGCAGTACCATCCAGTCGGTGGAGCCCATCCGCCACGGAAGCCGAATTATTGGCGTGCTGATCCGGGAGAAGCGGGTGGACGAGCAGCATCTGGTCAGCGAGCGCATCCATTTCTCTCAAAAAAGCTACGAAAATATCGCCAGTGTCCTGACCCACATGGTGTCGGAGAACAACTGGCTCACCGAGTGCATTGACGAGGCCCTGGTCATGGTGGACAGCAGCGGCGTGGTCACCTTCCGCAACTCCCTGGCCCGGGATCTCTACCAGAGGCTGGGCTATGTGGAGGATCTGCTGGGCCAGACCTATGAGAACATCCGGCTCATCGACCAGGAGGAGCCGCCGGAAGAAGTATCGGGCTATTCCTTTGTGGAGACCACCGTGGGCCGGCATGTGCTGAACATCAAGCGGGTCCAGCTCAACGCCCCGGGTATGGCCTTTGCCATCATCATCCGGGACGAGACCTGGCGGCGGGAGCAGGAGAAGGCCCTGATTCTCAAGTCAGTGGCCATCAAGGAGATCCACCACCGGGTGAAGAACAACCTCCAGACCATCGCCAGCCTGCTGCGGCTGCAGATGCGCCGCACCGACAGCGAGGAGACCCGTCAGGTCCTGGGAGAGAGCATGAACCGCATCCTCTCCATCGCCAGCACCCATGAGCTGCTGGCCCAGGGCGGCGTGGACGAGGTGATGATCGGCGAGGTCATCAATAACATCAAAAACAATACCATGCGGTATTTTTCCAATCCCCACTGCCTGGTGACCATCACGGTGGAGGGGGACGACTTCCAGGTGGACTCGGATGTGGCTACCTCGGTGGCCATCATCATCAACGAGCTGCTGCAAAACTCCCTGAAATACGCCTTTACGGACCGGAACACCGGCCTAATTACCATCACCGTGAAAAAGGGAGAGCTCTATTCCAGCATCCAGGTCTGCGACAACGGCAGCGGCTTTGATGTCCACAGCACCGAGCGCAACCGGCTGGGCCTGTCCATCGTCCAGACCCTGGTGAAGGACAAGCTGCGGGGCAAGCTGACCATCGAATCGGGCGGCTGGGGTACCTGCGCGACCTTCGACTTTAAAAATCAAATGATCGAAGCGGATGTGGTGACGTAATCACGTCCCGAAGTTCTGAGCGACGCAGCCCGGAAGCAGAGAGGATCTCTCTGCGTCCGGGCTTTTTTACATTTTATGGTAAAATGAGAGCGGGTGAATTTCTTGCACGAAGTCATACTCAGTGTAGGCATCGACATCGGTACCTCCACCACGCAGCTGATCTTCAGCCGTCTGACCATTGAGAACCAGGCCAGCAGCTACACGGTTCCCCGGATCAACATTGTGGACAAGGAAGTCATCTACCGCAGCAAGATCTATTTCACGCCTCTGCGTTCGGCCACAGAGATTGACGCCGAGGCAGTGAAGCAGATCGTGCGGGAGGAGTACCGGGCGGCCGGGATCACGCCGGAGGAGCTGAAGACCGGCGCGGTGATCATCACCGGCGAGACCGCCCGGAAGGAGAACGCCAACGAGGTGCTCTCCGCCCTGTCCGATCTGGCGGGAGACTTTGTGGTGGCTACGGCCGGACCCGACCTGGAGTCGGTGCTCTCCGGCCGGGGCGCGGGGGCGGATGTGCTGTCCCACGACCGGCGCATTACGGTGGCCAACCTGGACATCGGCGGCGGCACCACCAACATTGCCCTGTATGAGAAGGGTACCCTGCGGGGCACCTGCTGCCTGGATGTGGGCGGCCGCCTCATCAAGGTGGAGGACGGCCGGATCTCCTACATCTATTCCAAGACCCAGGCCCTGGCCAAGGCCCACGGCATCGAGATCAAGGTGGGCGACCGGGCCTATCCCGAGCAGCTTTACGGCGTGTGCCGCCTGATGGCGGCCCAGCTGGCCCAGGCTCTGCATCTGACGCAGGCCGACAGCCACCACGCCGGTATGTATACCAACGACGGCAGAGCCCTTCCGGACCAGCCCCGGGTGCAGGCGGTGACCTACTCCGGCGGCGTGGCCGACTGCATCTATCAGAAGATGGAGGATGACGTCTTCCGCTTCGGAGATGTGGGCGTTCTGCTGGGTAAGGCCATTCGGGCCGATCCTGACCTGAACCGGGTGGAGCTCTGCCAGGCGGTGGAGACCATCCGGGCCACCGTGGTGGGGGCGGGGACCCACACCACCGAGGTCAGCGGCAGCACCATCCGCTACGAGCGGGAGAAGCTGCCCATCAAAAATATCCCCATTCTGAAGGTATCGCCGGAGGACGAGGCGTCGCTGGAGACGCTGAAATCCTCTATCATACAACAGATGCCCCTGTTTACGCCTGAGGGGAAGGCGGAACAGATCGCCATTGCCTTTACCGGAGAAAAGCGCACCAGCTTTGCGGATGTTCAGGCATTGGCGGCGGCGGTAATAGAAAGTGCCAAGGAGGTGATTCAAGGTCCCTATCCCTTGATCGTGGTGGTGGAAAACGATATCGGCAAGGTGCTGGGCAACGCCCTCAACGTGCTTTTGGAGCACAAGAAGGAAGTAATCTGCATCGACGGTATCAAGACCCTCAGCGGTGATTACATCGATATCGGCGAACCCATCGCAGGCGGGCAGGTCCTGCCCGTCGTCATCAAGACCTTGATCTTTAATTCCTAACAAGGATATTTGAGAGGTGAAGTAGCATGATCTTAAAAACAAAACTGTTTGGCCACGTCTATGAGTTCAAGTCCATTCGAGAGGTCATGGCGAAGGCAAACGAGGAAAAATCCGGTGACAGACTGGCCGGCATCGCCGCGGAGACCGCGGAGGAGCGGGTGGCTGCCAAGGTAGTGCTCTCTCATCTGACCCTGAACGATCTGCGCAACTGCCCCGCCGTCCCCTATGAGGAGGACGAGGTCACCCGGATCATCCAGGATTCTGTCAACGAGACCATTTTCAACGAGTATAAGAACATGACGGTGGCCGAGTTCCGTGAGTGGCTGCTGGACACTCAGACCACTCCCGACATGATCCGCCGGGCCTCCCGCGGCCTGACTTCCGAGATCGTGGCCGGCGTGTGTAAGCTGATGAGCAACCTGGACCTCATCTATGCCGCCAAGAAGATGCGCGTGACCGCCCACTGCAACACCACCATCGGTCTGCCCGGCACCTTCTCCTCCCGTCTGCAGCCCAACCACACCACCGATGATCCCAAGGGCATCATCGCCTCCGTTATGGAAGGCCTGTCCCTGGGCTGCGGCGACGCCGTCATCGGCCTGAACCCCGTGGACGACTCCGTGGAGAGCGTGGCCCGCATCCTGAAGATGTTTGACGAGTTCAAGCATAAGTGGGACATCCCCACCCAGATCTGCGTGCTGGCTCACGTGACCACTCAGACCGAGGCCGCCAACAAGTTCGGCGCTCCTCTGGACCTGATGTTCCAGTCCATCGCCGGCTCCCAGAAGGGCAACGAGGCTTTCGGCCTGAACGCTGCCATGCTGGACGAGGGCCGCGCCACCATGCTGTCCCGCGGCACCTGCACCGGCCCCAACGTCATGTACTTTGAGACCGGCCAGGGCTCCGAGCTGTCCTCCGAGGCCCACAATGGCTGGGACCAGGTCACCATGGAGGCCCGCTGCTATGGCTTTGCCAAGCGCTATCAGCCCTTCCTGGTCAACACCGTCGTCGGCTTCATCGGCCCCGAGTACCTGTATGACTCCAAGCAGGTTACCCGCGCCGGCCTGGAAGACCACTTCATGGGCAAGCTGACCGGCATCCCCATGGGCTGCGACGCCTGCTACACCAACCACATGAAGGCCGACCAGAACGACATCGAGAACCTGGCCACCCTGCTGGTTGCCGCTGGCTGCAACTACATCATGGGCGTGCCCGAGGGCGACGACTGCATGCTGATGTATCAGTGCACCGGCTATCATGAGGCTGCTGCCCTGCGCGAGGTCTTTGGCCTGCGTCCCATCCACGAGTTCGACATGTGGCTGGAGAAGATGGGATTCTCCGAGAACGGCAAGCTGACCCCCAAGGCGGGCGACGCTTCTGTGTTCCTGCGTAAATGAGGGAGGTGCACGCTATGAATGAGAAGGATTTAAGAAGCATCATCGAGCAGGTTCTGGCCGAGATGAACGCCGGCGGCGCCAAGGGCGCTGAGACCTGCTGCGGGACCGCTGCCCCCGCCGAGGCCGCCTGCCAGGTGGAGGATGGCTGCATCCCCGATATCACCGAGATCGATATCCGCAAGCAGTACCTGGTGAAGGAGCCCGAGAACGGCGAGGCTTATGCTGAGCTGAAGTTCAATGCTCCCTGCCGCCTGGGCATCGGCAAGGCCGGCGCCCGCTACAACACTCTGCCCCAGCTGGAGTTCCGCGCCGCTCACTCCGCCGCTCAGGACGCCGTGTTCAACGACGTGGACGCTGAGTTCGTGGAGAAGATGGGCCTGTGGACCGTGCAGACCCAGTGCGACAGCAAGGATACTTACCTGACCCGCCCCGACCTGGGCCGCAAGCTCAGCCCCGAGGCCGTGGAGACCATCAAAGCTAAGTGCAAGAAGAACCCCACCGTGCAGATCTACGTGGCGGACGGCCTGTCCTCCGCTGCCGTGGCCGCCAACATCGGCGACCTGCTGCCCGCTCTGATGCAGGGCCTGCAGAGCTACAAGATCGACGTGGGCACCCCCTTCTTTGTGAAGTATGGCCGCGTGGGTGTTATGGATGAGGTCTCCGAGATCACCGGCGCCGACGTCACCTGCACCCTCATCGGCGAGCGTCCCGGCCTGATCACCGCCGAGTCCATGTCCGCTTACATCGCCTACAAGGCTACCGTCGGTATGCCTGAGGCCCGCCGTACCGTGGTGTCCAACATCCACCGGGCCGGCACCATTCCCGCCGAGGCCGGCGCCCACATCGCCGAAATCATCAAGATCATGCTTGAGAAGAAGGCCAGCGGCACCGATCTGAAACTTTAAGGAGTAGGGAGGAAAATTACCATGAAAAGAGATCCATTGCCCGCACATGTCCTGGCGACCCGCCTGATCCCCAATGTGGCCCCCGACATGGCAAAGGAGCTGGGCCTCACCCCCGACCAGAAGTCCCTGGCCATCATCACCGCCGACTGCGATGATGTCACCTACACCGCTCTGGACGAGGCCACCAAGAAGGCCGACTGCAAGGTCGTTTACGCCAAGAGCTTCTACGCCGGCGCTGCCAACGCCAACACCGCGCTGGCCGGCGAGATCATCGGCATCCTGGCCGCTCCCAACCCCGCTGAGGCCAAGGCCGGTCTGGAAGCCTGCGTGGACATGATCGAGAATGTCTGCCACTTTGTTTCCGCCAACGACGATGACAGCGTGTGCTACTACGCTCACTGCATCTCCCGCACCGGTTCCTACCTGTCCGAGGGCTGCGGCATTGCCGAGGGCGAGGCTATTGCCTACCTGATCGCTCCTCCTCTGGAGGCTATGTACGGCGTCGATGCCGCTCTGAAGGCCGCCGACGTGCGGATGTGCGTGCTCTACGCGCCTCCTTCTGAGACCAACTTCGGCGGCGCTCTGCTCACCGGCAGCCAGTCCGCCTGTAAGTCCGCCTGCGACGCCTTCGCCGCCGCCGTGGAGTCCGTGGCCGATCAGCCCAAGATCTGACGGACGGAAAAAGACCTGACAAGGTCTGTGAACGGAGGTACTTATGAAGGCATTGGGTATGATCGAGACCCGGGGACTGGTGGCCGCCATTGAGGCGGCGGACGCCATGGTCAAAGCTGCCAACGTGGACCTGCAGTGCAAGGAGCACGTAGGCGGCGGCCTGGTCACCGTCATGGTGCGGGGCGACGTGGGGGCCGTGAAGGCCGCCACCGACGCCGGTGCCGCGGCGGCGGAACGGGTGGGTCAGCTCATTTCCGTCCATGTGATCCCCCGCCCCCACGGGGAGGTGGAGGGCATCCTGGGCGAACTGCCTCCCGAGCCGGAGCAGCCGGGGCCTGCGCCCCAGCCCGATCCGGAGCCGGAGCCGGAACCCGAGCCTGAACCTGAACCTGAGCCGGAGGCCGCCCCTCCCGCGGAGGAGGAGGCACCTGTCAGCTTCTCCGACGAGGAGCTGGAGAGCCTCCCGGTGGTCAAGCTGCGTGCCGCTGCCCGTCAGATCGGGCTCACCAGCATGACCAAGAAGGAGATCCGGTTCGCCAAGCGTGAGGAACTGCTGACGGCGATCCGTGCCTTTATGAACGACAGAAACAGCTGACGTTCATCCCCGGTGTAATTCCTACGGAAAGGAATGGAGTAAGCTATGCAGCTTATCGATAAAGATCTTCTGTCCATGCAGGAGGTCCGTGAGCTGGTAGAGGCGGCCAAGGTGGCCCAGCAGGAGCTGGCCGCCATGGACCAGGCCCAGGTGGACCGCATTGTCCGGGCCATTGCCGACGCGGGTGTGCGCAACGCCCGCCGGCTGGCCCAGATGGCCCACGAGGATACCGGCTTCGGCATCGTGGACGATAAGGTAATCAAGAACGTATTCGCCAGCCAGGGCGTGTACGAGCACATCAAGAACATGAAGACCATCGGCGAGATCAGCCGGGACGATGCCAAGGGCATCCGCACCGTGGCTGTGCCCGTGGGCGTCATCGCCGGTCTGGTTCCTTCTACCAACCCCACTTCTACCGCCCTTTACAAGGCGGAGATCGCCATTAAGGCGGGCAACGCCATCGTCTTCTCTCCCCACCCCACCGCTCTGCGCTGCATCCTGGAGACCGTCAAGGTCATCCGGCAGGCCATTGCGGAGGCCGGCGGCAATGAGGACCTGGTGTCCTGCATCACCATCCCCACCATGGAGGCCACTGACAACCTCATGCGCCACCGCGATGTGGCCATGATCCTGGCCACCGGCGGTTCCGCCATGGTGCGCGCGGCCTATTCCTCCGGCACCCCCGCCATCGGCGTGGGCCCTGGCAACGGCCCCGCTTACCTGGAGAAGAGCTGCGATCTGCCTCTGGCGGTCAAGCGCATCCTGGACTCCAAGACCTTCGACAACGGCACCATCTGCGCCAGCGAGCAGTCCATCATCTGCGATGAGGACATGGTGCCTGCCGTCCGGGCCGAGATGGAGAAGCAGGGCGCCTACTTCCTGGATGATGAGGAGCGGGCCAAGCTGGGTAAGTTCATTCTGCGTGCCAACGGCACCATGAACCCCGAGATTGTGGGCCGCAGTGTTGCCACCATCGCCAGCCTGGCTGGCCTGGAGAAGGTGCCCCCCACGGCCCGTGTCCTGGTTGCCCGGGAGACCGGCGTGGGCCGCGGCCACCCCTATTCCAACGAGAAGCTGGGTCCCATCCTGGGCTTCTTTACCGGCACCGACTACAAGGACGTGTGCGACAAGGTGTGCGAGATCCTGCACTATGAAGGCGCGGGCCACACCTGCATCATCCACAGCAAAGATGACAGCGTGATCGATTACTTTGCCAAGCGTGTGCCCGCCTCCCGCGTGCTGGTGAATACTCCCGGCGCTCTGGGCGGCATCGGCGGCACCACCAGCCTCCAGCCCGCCCTGACTCTGGGCTGCGGCGCTGTGGGCGGCTCCGCTACCTCGGAGAACGTGGGCCCCATGCACCTGCTCAACCTGCGGTACGTGGCCTTCGGCCAGCGCGAGCTGGATGACATCCGCGCCAGCGTGCCCGACTGCAAGGACGGCGTTTGTCATTCTGCGCCCAGCCTGGAGGATATCGACATCGACGACATCGTCCGGCGGATCATCGGCCGCATCCAGGCTCTGTAATCCCCTCTGAATTGTTCCAGGAAAGGAATGGTCGAATATGGCAACTATGACTCAGGCACTTGGCATGATCGAGACTAAGGGTCTCGTGGCCTCCATTGAAGCGGCAGACGCCATGGTGAAGGCCGCCAATGTCACCCTGATCGGCAAAGAGCACGTGGGCGGCGGTCTGGTGACCGTGATGGTCCGCGGCGACGTGGGCGCTGTCAAGGCTTCCACCGACGCCGGTGCTGCTGCCGCTGAGCGCGTGGGCGAGCTCATCAGCGTCCACGTGATCCCCCGTCCCCATGAGGAAGTGGAGTTCATCCTGCCCTCTCTGGAGAAGTAAGGTACGGGCCTAAGCCCGAACCCAACGAGCAAAGGAAGGGGTGGAGCGCTTGAAAGCAATTACCGAGGATTTCCTCCGGCTGGAATTGAGAAACGCTCAGCCCGAGACCTACTATGTGCCGGAGGGCAAGATCCTCACCCCCGCGGCGCGGGAATATCTGCAGCAGCGCAAGATCAAGATCGCGAAGGGAGAGCCCCCCGAGGCGGCGCCGGCTGAGCCGGCCGCCCCGGCGGCTCCCGCCCCCGCCGCCGCTCCGGCGGCGGCGCCCACCGCCAAGTACCGGGACCATGAGACCGGCGCCTTCTATATGGAGAAGCCGGAGCACATGACCCAGCTGTTCGGCAACGAGCTGGTCACCAAGAATCACCCCCGCATTCTGTTCCGCGGCAAGCTGGACAGCCTGCAGGCCATGGTGGTGCTGGATCAGGCCCTCATTGCCGCCGACGGCAATCAGAAGCTGGTGGACGATCTGGGCAGCATCCTGGACAACCTGCGGGAGATGATGCGGTGTGACGTGCTGGACGAGACGTACTGCCGCCAGACCATCATCGGCCTGACCCACCAGGAGCTGCGGGAGCGGTCCCACAACCCCCAGAAGTTTTTCGGCATTAAGCAGATGCTGCTGCCCGACTACACCATGGGACGGGACTACGCGCTGCTCAACCAGCTCCGGGCCGCTATCCGGGAGACCGAGGTGGCCGCTGCCACCGCATTCCTGACGGGCAGCAAATGTACCCGCCCGGACATTATGGAAGAACTCAACCGCCTGTCCAGCGCGCTGCACATCATGATGTGCATGTATCTGGCGGGTATGTATCGTAAGGAGGACGGCCGGACATGAAAGAGATCGTATCTGCCGTCATGGACGCCGTCCACAGCGCCGGCATGGTAGAGGTGGAGGTATCCGCCCGCCATGTGCACCTGTCTCAGGAGCATGTGGAGCTGCTCTTTGGGCCGGGGGCCAAGCTTACTCATAAGCGGCCCCTGTCCCAGCCGGGCCAGTTCCTGGCCGAGCAGCGGGTAACCCTCATCGGTCCCAAGGGGACCAAGGAGCGGGTGGCCGTGCTGGGCCCTGCCCGGAGCGCCACCCAGGTGGAGCTTTCCCGCAGCGACTGCATGGCGCTGGGTGTGGAGGCCCCCGTCCGGGAGTCCGGCGACGTGAAGGGCTCGGGTGCCATCACCATCCAGGGTCCCTGCGGCACACTGGATCTGAAGGAGGGCGTTATTATCGCCCACAATCACATTCATGTGACCGCACCTGACTCCATCCGCTTCAACCTGAAGGACAAGCAGCGGGTTTCCGTTGCGGTCATGACGGAGCGGCCGGTGGTGTTCAAGGACGTGATCATCCGGGTGAGCACCCAGTTCAGCTGCAAGATGCACATTGATGTTGACGAGGCCAACGCGGCCATGGTACATGGCTTCACCCTCGGCAAGATCATCCGGTAATTTCCCATTTTATCAGAGAAGGAGCCCTGCGACATGATGGATCTGGACCGCGTAAATGCCTACCTCGCCCGCGTGGAGGAATCCGAAACCAAGACCTTCCGCCCGGTGGGCCAGAAGCTTAAGACCGGTGTGGACTTGGGCACGGCCTATATCGTACTGGTGGTGCTGGATGAGGAGAACAACCCCGTGGCCTGTGAAAAGCAGGCGGCCCAGGTCCTGCGGGACGGCGTGGTGGTGGATTACACCGGCGCGCTGCGCATTGTCCGGGAGCTAAAGCAGAAGCTGGAGGAGCGTCTGGGCACCGAGCTGGTGAACTGTGCCATCGCCATGCCGGCAGGCACCGAATCCAGCGCCCGCACCCACCAGTATGTGGCGGAGGGCGCCGGGTTTGAGGTCACCGACATTCTGGATGAGCCCTCCGCCGCCAACGCCATTTATCAGATCGAAAACGGCGTTGTGGTGGACATCGGCGGCGGCACCACCGGTCTGGCCATGCTGAAGGACGGCGTGGTGGTGCAGACCGAGGACGAGCCCACCGGCGGCACCCACCTGTCTCTGGTGCTGGCGGGAAATTACCACATTCCCTTTGCCGAGGCCGAGGCCATCAAGCAGGATTACGCCCGCCACCGGGAGATCCTGCCGGTGGTGCGGCCGGTGCTGGAGAAAATGGCCAGCATCGTCAAGCGGTATGTGAGCCAGACCGACGCAGATACCATCTATCTGTGCGGCGGTACCTGCTGCCTGACCGGCATTGAGCAAGTATTTGAAAAAGTGACCGGCATCCACACTGTGAAGCCGGCCAATCCGTTCCTGGTGACGCCTGCGGGCATTGCCATGAACTGCAAAATCTAACAAACAGGAAAGGAGGGAGCGGAATGGATCAGAGCATGCTCATTGACGAGATCCTGGCCCGGGTGGCCGCCAAGCTGGCGGCAGCGGAAGACGCCCCGGACACCGCAGCGGATCCCGCCGGTGAGCCCTCCGCCGAAAAGCCCGGCCTGCTGGTGCTGTGCCAGACGGAAGATCAGTGCTGCTGCCAGATGCTGAGCAGCTGTGCGCTGAAGGAACGTTTTGACATCACCTGCGTCTGCCGGCCGGAAGAGACGGTGGATCTCTCCGCCCAGTCCTGCGTGGTGCTGTGCCAGCTGACCAACGACGTGCTGAGCAAGCTGGCTCTGGGCATCTGCGATACTCCCTATACCCGCCTGGCCTCTCAGGCCATCCTGATGGGCAAGCGGGTGTATATCCTGACCGAACAGGTGGAGCTGTACCGTTACGCCACCACGGCTCCCGCGCCCTACTACGCGGCGCTGAAGGCCCATCTGGACCTGCTGGCCGCTTCCGGTGTGGTGATTTGCAGCCAGAGCAATCTGGAGTGTGCCCTCACCGGCGGGACGGGAGATTGTCCCGCGCCTGAGCAGCAGCCTGCACCCGCCCCTGTCCCCGACCCCGCCCCCTGCGGAGGAGCGGAGAAGGTGCTGGAGCTGGATAAGCGGGTCCTGACGGAGAAGGACGTGTCCAACGCGGCGGCTGACAAAGTAACCTGCATCCGCCTGCCGGCCAAGTGCATTCTCACCGCCCTGGCCAAGGACTGCGCCAAAGACCGGGGAATTCGTCTGGAGCTGGGCTGAGCCCGCTCCAGTCCCTTGAACCGCAAATACCGGGAAAGGAATGGTCAAAGGAATGAAAGTTGCCAAAGTCATCGGCACCATCTGGGCCACCCGCAAGGAAGATAAGCTGGCGGGATTGAAACTGCTGTTGGTGCAGCCGATTAACGTGCTGACCGGCAGCAAGGACCGCTGCCCCATGGTGGCGGCGGACATCATCGGCGCCGGCGTGGGCGAGACGGTGCTGGTGGTAGGCGGCAGCTCCGCCCGGAGCGCGGCCGGGGATATGAGCAT
>CALWXT010000037.1 GCA_944385575.1 uncultured Flavonifractor sp.
CCTTTTCATTGGGCATTCATAAAAAATGAATAAAAAGGTCAGTTATACATACCAATACTTATCTCGGACAGAGACTAAAATAAAATCGACTGTCGTTGTTTTGGCGCGCATGCAGACAATTTGAATTGATATTCACAAGGAAAACTGAGGCACGACCCTTAACACCGAAAGTTTATCCCACCACCTTTCCCACCACCTAAACCGTCAAAAATGGGTGTTTTTGAGTACATCAGACGCCGGACACGCAAAAATAAAAAGCCCTGAAAGTATTGAAAAATCAAGACTTTCAGGGCTTTTTTGTTTGGAGCAGGTAAAGGGAATCGAACCCTCATATTCAGCTTGGGAAGCTGACGTTCTACCACTGAACTATACCTGCATTTGGTCAACTGACTAGACTAGTATAGCATGGATCAGCTGGGTTTGCAAGAGTTTTTTGCTGTCGGGAAAGGGCGGGAAGGATGCCCTTGCAAAGCGACAGAAAACATGGTAATATAATAACTAAACCAATGGTATAGTTTTTGAATCGGAAAGGCTGGAATTACGATGAGCAAAAAGCAGGCGCTGACGGAATTTCATCGCGGCTCCATCCTGGCTGCCGCTGAGCGGCTGTTCGCGGAAAAGGGCACGGAGCGCACCACGATGGATGACATTGCCCGGGAAGCGGAGTACAGCAAGGCCACACTGTACGTATACTTCCAGAGCAAGGAGGAGATCATCAACGCCATTTTGCTCAGCGGCATTGTGCTGCTGAAGCGGAAGCTGCACGAGGCTATTGAGAGCCATCAGGACTGGTTCCAGGCTTACGATGCGGTGTGCCGGGTGATCGTACGCTTTTATGACGAAAATCCCACGGCCTATGACGCCGCCACTGGTGTGATGCCGCTGAATCAGGATTCTGAGGAAGTGCGGAAGGGTAGGGCGGATATCATTCGGGTAACCGGTGAGATCGACGAGGAGATGGCTGCCTTCCTGCTCCGTGGTGTGGAGGAGGGCGTAGTGCGCACCAAGCTGCCGCCCATGGAGACCGTGCTGCTGTTCTGGTCGGCGCTCTCCGGGATCATCCACATGGCGGAGTTCCGGGAGGATTTTCTTCAGCGCACGCTGGGGCTGAGCCGGGAGGAGTACCTGGTTCACGGCGCCCGGATGCTGCTGGATTCGCTGGTCAAGACCGGGCAGTAACAGAATAGGAACCGGGGCCGTCCCATGAGGGACGGCCCCGGTTTTTTGCGTTTATCATTCCGCCGTGATGACGGCCTTTTCTCCGTCGGAGGTGGCGTGGATGGCGGCGATGGGATGGAGGTAGCTGTCGATGAGCTTAGTGGCGATATCGTCCTCCAGGTCCTTCTGGATCTGCCGACGCAGGTTGCGGGCGCCATAGGTCTGGGAGTAGGACTTGCGCACCAGGTGGTCCAGCAGCGCCTCGTCCCAGGTGAAGGTGATGCCCTTCTCCTTCAGGGTGTCCCGCAGCTCACCCAGCATGATGGCGGCGATGGCCTTGAAGTTGTCCTCGGTGAGCTTGTTGAAGTAGACGATTTCGTCCACCCGGTTGATGAACTCAGGCCGCAGGAAGCTCTCCAGGGCCTTCATGGCCCGCTCCTTGCCCTGCTGGTCGGCGGTGCGGCCGAAGCCCACAGAGCCGGCGGAGGTACGGGCGTCGCTGCCAGCATTGGAGGTCATGACGATGACGGTGTTCTCGAAGTTGACGTTGCGGCCCTGGGCGTCGGTGATGTGGCCGTCGTCCAGAATTTGCAGCAGGATGTTCAGCACGTCGGGGTGGGCCTTCTCGATCTCGTCGAACAGGATGACGCAGTAGGGCTTGCGGCGCACCTTTTCGGTGAGCTGGCCTGCCTCGTCATAGCCGACATAGCCCGGGGGAGAGCCGATAATCCGGCTGACGGCGAACTTCTCCATAAACTCGGACATATCCAGCCGGATGAGGGACTCGGGGGAATGGAACATATCCATCGCCAGCCGCTTGACCAGCTCGGTCTTGCCCACGCCGGTGGAGCCCACGAAGATAAAGGACACCGGCTTGCGCTTGGAGGCGATACCCACCCGGCCGCGGCGCACAGCGGCGGCCACGGCGTGGACGGCCTCGTCCTGGCCGATGAGGTGCTCCTTAAGCCGGTCCTCCAGCTTGGCCAGGCGCTCATACTCCGCTTCCTGGATCTGGGAGGCGGGGATTTTTGTCCACAGCTCAATGACCCGGGCCAGGTGTGCCACCGTCAGGGGCGGGGCGCTCTGGGTGTCCAGCTTGTTCAGCTCGTCCTGAAGCTGCATCTCCCGGCTCTTGATGGCGGCCAGCCGTTCATAATCACGGTTGCCGCCCTGATCGGCCAGCAGCCGCTCCCGCTCCTGGGACAGATTGTCCAGCTCCCGGCGGAAGGTAGCCTGCCGCCGCTCGTTGGCGCCCAATGCCTCGGTGGTGGCGGGATTGCCCATGAGGGAATCGTGCTCGGCGGCCAGCTTGCTCAGCTCCCGGCGGATCTCGCTCTGGCGGCCCTCATTGTTCTTCAGGGCGGTCTGGCGCTTGTAATCCCGGTCGTTGGCCTCCACCATCAGGTTTTCCCGCTCCTGACCCAGGGCCTCCAGCTCCTTCTTGACCTCCACCTCACGGGCCAGGGCCTTGTTGTGGAGGTTTACATCGGAGCAGGCCTCGTCGATCAGGTCGATGGCCTTGTCGGGCAGGTAGCGGTCGGTGATGTACCGCTCACTCATGGTCACCGCCAGGCGGCAGATCTCGGGGGAGATGGAGACGAAGTGGTACTTCTCATAGTAGGGCGCGATACCCCGAAGGATCTTCACGCTGTCCTCGATGGAGGGCTCCTCCACGATTACCGGCTGGAACCGGCGCTCCAGAGCGGAGTCCTTCTCAATGTACTTGCGGTACTCCGTCAGGGTGGTGGCGCCGATGACCTGGATCTCGCCCCGGCTGAGGGCGGGCTTGAGGATATTGGCGGCGTTCATGGAACCCTCCGCATCCCCGGCGCCCACGATGTTGTGGACCTCGTCGATGACCAGGATGATGTTGCCCAGCTTCTTGATCTCCTCAATGAGGCCCTTCATCCGGCTCTCAAACTGGCCGCGGAACTGGGTGCCTGCTACCAGGGCGGTGAGGTCCAGCAGATAGACCTCCTTGTCCAGCAGCTTGTAGGGCACATCCCGCTGGTAGATCTTCTGGGCCAGGCCCTCGGCGATGGCGGTCTTGCCCACGCCGGGCTCACCGATGAGGCAGGGGTTGTTCTTCTGGCGGCGGTTGAGGATCTGGATGGTGCGCTGGATCTCCTCGTCCCGGCCGATGATGTTGTCCAGCTTGCCGTCGGCGGCCTTCTGGGTCAGGGAGATGCAGTAATTCTCCAAAAACTTCCGCTTGGGGGGCTTGTCGCCCTTCTTGTCCTTATCCGGACGGCCGGAATCCCGCTCCGGCGGCTGCGGCTGGGGATTCTGGGCTGACCCGAACAGCTTGTTCAGGAAGGGGAAGGTGGCGGTCTTGCCCTCGTCCTCCTCATCCTGGTCGGCGTCCTCACTGGGAACCAGGCCCTCCATACCCTCGGCGCCGCCGAAAGCGGACATCATCTCGTTGGTCAGGCCCTCCAGGTCTTCATCGCTGATGCCCATTTTCTGCATCATATCCTCCACGGGCTTGATGCCCAGCTCCTTGGCGCATTTCAGGCAGAGGCCCTCACTCTTGGTGACGCCTCCCTCCAGCTTCTGAATAAAGATCACCGCTACATTCTTGTGGCAGCGGGAACAAAGTGTAGGTTGCATATGCTTCAGCTCCTTTTGGGGGACAGGCTCCCCCGGAGGATTGATTCTAACCCGAAATTATGAACTGGGTATGAATCCTTCCGTATTTCTTAAGTGCCCAGAATGCCGCTCAGCAGGGAGAACGGATTGGTGGACATGAAAAATTTCAGCAGATAGGTATTTTCCACCGCGTCCCGGGGCAGGATGCCGCCGAAGAACTGGAGCAGCCAGGCGGCCACAAACAGGATGATGCATCCCTGAATTAGGCCGAACACGGCGCCGAAGGTTTTGTTCAGGAAATGCAAGCCCGGCAGGCGGGTCACCAGGTCCAGAGCGTGGCTGATGAGCTTCCAGGCCAGCAGGATCAGCACGAAAGCCAGCAGGAAAATAATCAGGTAGGCGGCCGATTCGGCAATGGCTGCGGCCACCTGGGCGGCGGCGCTGGCCGCCACTTCGGTCATACCGTCCTCCACAGCCTGGTTCACGCTGTTGATGAGGGTCTCGTAAAAGCCCATCTCACGCAGGGCATTGAGTACGTCCTGGAGGGGCAGGGTGTCGGGGGTGACTTCCCCGGTGCCCGGGTCAGTCAGGTCGGACTGGACCTGGCTGTTCTGGATCTGCTCATTGAGCTGCTCCTCAATGGCTGCGGCAAAGCGGGGCTCCAGCGCGTCCGCCACCATGGGGGAGAGGGTGCGTGCCAGGAATCCGGCGCCGATAAAAGCCACCAGCACCGCCAGCAGGCCGCACAGGGAGAGGATGAAGCCTCTGTGTGCGCCCAGCGCGGCAAAGACGATCAGAATAGCGATCAGGATAAGGTCAAAGATCAAAAATGCTGTCATAGGGGTCCTCCGAATTTACTGGGGTACATAGATCCAGGCTGAGGTGTTGTCGATCAGCATGGCGCTGCCGTCGGAACGCTGGAGCACCGTTTGAGCGCTCTGGGTACCGTCCAAAGTGCTGTAGGTTTCCAGATCCTGATTATAGATATCCAGCCGGTCGGCGGTCAGCAGGCTGATGTAGCGGCCTGCGGCGGAGAGGGAGAGCACCTGCTCCTCGGTAGGCAGACTGGCGCGCACCGTTCCGTCGGCGGAAACGGTCCATAGCTCGGCAGAAGTGCCGGCCCGGTATTTGCCCAGCAGCAGCGCCGCCGTGCCGTCGCCGTCCAGAGAGAAGTTTTTCAGATAGAGACCGCCGTAATCGCAGCTGCCAGTCAGTGTGCCGTCAGAGCCCACAATTGAGAGGGAGGACTCGCCCAGGGCCCAGATGCCGCTGCTGTTCCAGCGCAGGGCCAGAATGGTGTCCCCGCCCACGGAGCAGATCCAGTCCGGCTCGATCTCCTCCTCCGTCCGGTCCAGCCGGTACAGGTCCACCCGGCTCTGGAAGGAGTCGCCGTCCAGACCCACGGTCAGCAGAGCCACCGATTTGCTGTCCGGGGCAAGAGCCACGTCCATTACGAAGCGGCTGGACAGCTTGAGGCGGATCTGGGGGGAGAAGGAGCTGTCATATACGGTGACGATGCCCTTATAGCCGCTCTCCTGGGTGACGGTCACCAGCCAGCCCTGGTCATTGATGTCGGCGGCAATGAACTGCTGCCCTTCCTCCAGGGACAGAGAAAAGGCCTCCGTCCGGTCCCAGTAGAGAAACAGGTCCTTTCCGCCGATGTCGTAGACCAGCGCGGTGTTGCCTGCCACCCGTACCGCCGGATGCTCCAGAGATACCGTTTGATTGACATAGAGCTGGGCATTGCCGGAGTAGAGGCGGATGTTGGTCTCCGAACAGACCAGCAGGTCCCCGTCCAGCACGGCAAAGGTGCCGGAAATCTTTCCCTCAAAGGAGAAGGACTCGCTCTGCCCGCTCTCGTTCCGGCTCAGATTCCGATAGGCGAACCAGCGCTTGACGGAGTCGAAATTCAGTTTGTCATAGTTGACCACCAGCACCACCGCGCCGACCACCAGCGCCAGGGTGACCAGGAAGGTCAGGAAGCGGACGAACAGGTTGGGCCGCTTTTTGGGAGGCGGGGCTGTCCGGCCCCGATTCATCTCGTCCATTGTATGCTCCTCAACGGGAATTATGCGGACGGCTCACAGCACGTCCTCATTGTACCAAAGCTTGGTCATGTACAGACCGCCCGGGGGGACCGTGGGGCCTGCCGCGGTCCGGTTGCGGCCCTCCAGAATGGCGGGCACATCGTCGGGGGAGAATTTCCCGTCGGCGGCGTAGACGCAGGTGCCCACCATGGCCCGCACCATGTTGTAGAGGAAGCCGTTGGCGCACACCTTGCATTCGATCATGTCGCCGCTGCGGCTGATGTCGAAGTAGTACACCGTCCGCACGGTGGTGCGGGTCTCAGTGCCCACGCTGCGGACGGCGGCGAAATCGTGGGTGCCCACGAAGTGGGAGGCCGCCCGCTGCATGACCGCCTCGTCCAGCCGCTTGGGATAGAACCAGGCGCGATCCACGTAAAACGCATTGCGGATGTGGGAGTTATAGATGCGGTAGGTGTATTCCTTTTTCAGGCAGGAGCCGATGGCGTTGAACTCCTCCGGTACCTCGGTGGCCTTTACCACCACGATATCGTCCGGCAGGCGGGTATTCACCGCCAGGGGCAGCCGGTCGCAGGGAATGCGGGAGGTGGTGCGGAAGTTGGCCACGTAGGTCTCCGCGTGGACGCCCGCGTCGGTGCGGCCCGCTCCCGTGCACTTGACCGGGTGGCCCACAACGGTGGCCAGCGCCTTTTCCAGGGTCTCCGCCACGGAGACGGCGTTCTTCTGCACCTGCCAGCCGTGGTAGGCGGTGCCTACATACATCAATCTTAACGCAATATTTCTCATAAAGCCTTAAAGTCCAGTTATTTTTTCTTAAAACCCGTAGCGGCCCAGCACGCCGATGACCACGCACAGGACCACAGCCAGGATCAGGGCGGCGATGTCTGTTCCCTTCAGCTTCAGCTGGCGCATGCGGGTGCGGCCTTCGCCGCCGTGGTAACAGCGGCACTCCATAGCCACCGCCAACTCGTCGGCCCGGCGGAAAGCGGAGATGAACAGGGGCACCAGCAGGGGCACCAGGGCCTTGGCCTTCTGGATCAGGTTGCCCGAGTCAAAGTCGGCACCCCGGGCCTTCTGGGCGGACATGATCTTGTCGGTCTCCTCGATCAGGGTGGGGATGAACCGCAGGGCAATGGACATCATCATGGACAGCTCATGGACAGGCACCTTGATGACCTTCAGCGGGTTCATCAGCCGCTCCAGCGCGTCGGTGAGCTGGATGGGGGAGGTGGTGTAGGTCAGCAGGAAGGTGCAGGTGATGAGCATGGCGATGCGCAGCACCATGGCACAGGCCGCCCACACGCCCTCGGGGTAGATAGTGAACACCCAGAAGGAGACCAGAGGCTCCCCCTGGCCGGGGGTGTAAAACAGGTTGAGCAGGCCGGTGATGATGACGATGATGAGAATGGGCTTCATGCCCCGCAGGATGCTTTTCACACCGATTTTGGAAATGGCGATCAGGGCCGCCAGCACCACCAGCATGATGGCGTAGGTCACCAGCCACTTGGCCAGGAACAGAGCGACAATATAGGCGATGGTTCCGATGATCTTCACCCGGGGGTCCAGACGGTGGATGATGGTGGTGCCGGGGAAGTACTGGCCCAACGTGATGTCTTTCAGCGCCACTTACACCACCGCCTTTCCCAGCTTGGCCAAAATAGCATCTCTGGCCTGCTGAATGGTGTACACCGAGGGGTCGATGTCCACGCCCATGCCCTTCAGCCGGTGGAACACCCGGGTCATGGCGGGCACACCCAGGCCCATCTTCTCCAGCTCATCCCCGTGGGCAAAGACCTCCCGGGGGGTGCCGGAGAAGGGGATTTTTGCGTCGTTGACCACCACAATGCGATCCACCGTCCGGGCCATCTCCTCCATGGAGTGGGAGACGATGATGATGGTGGCGTTTTTGGCCTGGTGATAGTCGTGGATGTTGCCCAGGATAGACTCCACGCCCACCGGGTCCAGTCCGGCGGTGGGCTCGTCCAGAATGAGGACGGAGGGCTCCATGGCGATGACGCCGGCGATGGCCACCCGGCGCTTCTGACCGCCGGAGAGCTCAAAGGGGGATTTTTCCAGCGTTTCCTCCTTCAAGCCCACGAACTGGGCGGCCTGCCGCACCCGGCGGTCGATCTCTCCCTCGTCCAGCCCCATGTTCCGGGGGCCGAAGGAGATGTCCTTGTATACCGTTTCCTCAAAGAGCTGGTACTCCGGGTACTGGAACACCAGACCAACCTGGAAGCGGGTCTGACGGGTGCGCTCCTTGCTCTCCCAGATGTCCTTGCCCTCAAAGAGGACCTGGCCGGAGGTGGGCTTGAGCAGACCGTTGAGATGCTGGATCAGGGTGGATTTACCCGAGCCGGTGTGGCCGATGATGCCCAGGTACTCTCCGCGGTAGGCGGTAAAGTCCACGTCCACCAGGGCGCCGTGCTCAAAGGGGGTACCGGCGGAGTAGATGTGGCTCAGCCGCCGGGTCTCAATAATCGGTTCCAAATGGCTTCATTCCTTTATCATAGGGTACATGCCCCTTATGCCGGGGTCACGTCCTTGGTCAGCAGCTTGGCCAGAACAGCGGCGCACTCCTCATCGCTGAGGGCGTCCAGCGGGACATCAAGCCCCGCTTTGCGCAGCTCCCATAAAAGCTCGGTGGTCTCGGGCACCGTGAGGCCCACGGCCTTCAGCTCCTCCACCCGTTGGAATACCTCCTTGGGGGCGCCGTCGGCAATGACCTTGCCCTTGGCCATGACCACCAGACGGTCGGCCTGGGCGGCCTCGTCCATGTGGTGGGTGATGAGCACCACCGTCACGCCGGAGGCCCGGTTGAGCTCCTTGATGGTCTTCAATACCTCCGCCCGGCCGATGGGGTCCAGCATGGCGGTAGGCTCGTCCAGCACGATGCAGCGGGGCTGCATGGCGATGACGCCGGCGATGGCGATGCGCTGCTTCTGGCCGCCGGAGAGCAGGTGGGGGGCGTGCTCCCGGTACTCATACATCCCGACGGCTTTCAGGGCGTCATCCACCCGGCGGCGGATTTCCTCCGGGGGTACGCCCAGATTCTCCGGGGCGAAGGCCACGTCTTCCTCCACCACGTTGGCCACGATCTGGTTGTCCGGGTTCTGGAACACCATGCCCACGGTGCGGCGGATGTCCAGCAGCTTGTCCTCGTCAGCGGTGTCGATGCCGTCCACGTATACCTTGCCGCCGGTGGGCAGGAGGATGGCGTTGAGGTGCTTGGCCAGCGTGGACTTGCCGGAGCCGTTGTGGCCCAGCACCGCCACAAAGGAGCCGGCCTCGATTTCCAGATCCACTCCGTCCAGCACCACGGGGGCGGGGATGGTCTCCTCCTGATAGGAGAAGCGCAGCCCTTCCGTTTTTAAAATGGTATCCTTCATGAAACGATCTCCCTTTATTCAGAAACCCAGCGTCCGGTGGCGCCGCAGGGCAGCGCCAGTCCGGTGGCGGTCACCGGCAGGCCCAGTTCCTGGCTCTCGGTGTGGCCGCCGTGGTGACGGGCCACCAGGGTTTCCAGCAGATAGGTGAGCACCGAGGGGGAAAGGCCGGTGGTATAGGAATTGATGAGGAAGAACAGGGGATTGTCGCTGAGTACCTGGGTCACCAGCTCCACGAAGGGGAACAGGTTTTCCTCCAGCTTCCAGATCTCCCCGGAGGGGCCGCGGCCGTAGGAGGGGGGGTCCATGATGACCGCGTCATACTTCCGGCCCCGGCGGATCTCCCGCTCCACAAACTTGCCGCAGTCGTCCACGATCCAGCGGATGGGGGCGTCTTCCAGGCCGGAGCTTTTGGCGTTCTCCCTGGCCCAGCTCACCATGCCCCGGGCGGCGTCCACATGGCACACGCTGGCCCCCGCCGCGGCGCAGGCCACGCTGGCCCCGCCGGTGTAGGCGAACAGGTTGAGCACGTTGATGGGCCGGCCGGCGGAGCGGATGCGGCTCATGGCGAAATCCCAGTTGGCCGCCTGCTCCGGGAACAGGCCGGTGTGCTTGAAGTTCATGGGCTTGATGTTGAAGGTCAGGTCCCTGTAGCCCAGGGTCCACCGCTCGGGCAGCTCCTTTTTCACCCACTGGCCGCCGCCGGTGGAGGAGCGCTGATACCGGGCGTCGTGCTTCCGCCAGCCGGGGTGCCGGCCTTCAGGACGCCAAATGGCCTGAGGATCGGGCCGCACCAGGGTATAGTTCCCCCAGCGCTCCAGCCGTTCCCCGCCGCCGCAGTCCAGCAGTTCGTAGTCTTTCCATCCGTCTGAGATCCACATGTTTTTCAACCCCACCGTAATTCTTGTCATAATCATCCTATTATATCATCCGACATTCTTTCAGTCAATGTGAAGAAAGAATTGTGTTATGGTGAAAACTGTGATAAAATAACTGCCAAAGAATGCCCTCCTGTCGGTTTGGGAGGAAAACGAGAGAAATGGGGTTCCCAACTATGAGCGACACAGAGCTTCAGTTCCGCACAGCAGCGTTCGGCGGCTTTCAGAAGCAGGATGTGCTGAATTATATCGAGGCCTCCAATCAGGAGCATCGGGAGAAGCTGGAGGAGCTGACCCGTGAGCTGGAGGAGGCCAAACGGGCCCGCACCGAGCTGGAGGAGGCCAGCGCCCAGGCGCAGCAGCAGGCGCAGTCCGACGAGGAGACTGTCCATCAGCTGGAGCAGGAGCTGGAAGCGGCCCGGAACGAGGCGGGAGAGCTGAAGGGCCGCCTTGGCGAGGCGGAGGCCGAGGTTGAGCGGCTGCGGGCGGCTCTGGCGGAGGCGGAGGGCAAGCTGGCCCAGGCGGAGCCTGCGGCCAAGGCCTATGAGAAGGTGAAGGACCGTACCGCCGGCATCGAGTTGGAGGCCCACTGCCGGGCTCAGGCAGTGCAGGCCGAGGCGGAGGAACGGGTGGAGCAGGCCCGCCGGGATATGGAGCAGTGGCTGAACAAGGTGCGCAAGAGCTACGAGGAGCTGCGTACCGACATGGACGCCACCATCTCCCACACCAGCGGAGAGCTGGAGCGGGTGCGCACCACCCTGGAGGAGATCACCAACCGCTTCTGCGCTCAGGACGAACGGCTGGAGAAGATGGTCCAGTCCTGCATTGGGGAGCACAAGGCCCCCGATCCCCTGCCCTTGGAGGATAAAAAGTAAAGAGAGAAAAAACCCCGGCGCGTATTACGCGCCGGGGTTTTACTTTTATCTGAATTCCAGCAGCAGCCGGAGCAGCCACTGGGGAGCATGGGGCAGTTGGGTCTGGAGCCAGGCCAGGGCGCCGTCGCCCATGGCCTCAATTTGAGGCCAAGTGAGGGCAAGCCCCTGGGTGGAATAGGCAGGATCTCCGATGGCCAGAACAGAGCCGGAGGCCATTCCGCCGGCGGCGTACTGCCCGAAGGCAGCTCCACCCAGGGCGATGTACCTGCTGACAGCCCCGCCGCCCATGGCAAAGCCCAGGCTCAGCGTAAAGCCGCCGATCGCGGCCAGCATGCCTATAGCCAGCCCGCCCAAGGCCACGCCTCCCACAGCCATGCCGCCCAGGGCCAGCAGCCCCAGGGTACCGGCGCCCACGGAGAATACACCGGCGGAGAGGCCTCCCACAGCCACTACACCGGCGGCAAAATTGCCAATGGCAATGATCCCCCTGGCACGATGAAAGCCGGGACCCAGGTTGATGTGGACCAGGGGCAGACCAAAGAGGGTGGTCTTGCTGCGGAACTCGTACCGATAACCCCAGCCGTAGTAGTTATGGATCACAGTGGGCTGAGACTCTGGCTCCGCCTGGGGTGCTTCCATGCCCCGCACCAGATAATCCAGGCTCACCCCAAAGTAGTCTGCCAGGGCCGACAGGTTTTGGATGTCCGGCGTGGAAGTGCCCGCCTCCCATTTCTGGACCGCCTGGCGGGACACCCCCACCACGTTGGCCAGTTCTTCCTGTGAGACCCCGCGCCCTTTCCGCAGGGAATAGAGACGCTCCTGAAATTCCATGGTGATGACCTCCTTTTGTGGGGCCATCTTACCAGTCAGACCCGCTTTTTGGCAACCAACCGGGGCATCCAATCTGACAACCGGTGGTTGCGCCCTCGAAAAAGATGGTTTTACACCCGGCCAATGTCGGTGCGGAAGTGCATATCTGTAAAGTGGATGTGCTTGGCGGAGGCATAAGCTCCCTGAATGGCGGCCTCCAGGTCCGGGCCGGTGGCGGTGACGCCCAATACCCGACCTCCGTTGGTCAGAACGGCTCCATCTGCGCCCAGCTTGGTGCCGGCGTGGAACACAGTGGCGGTCCGTCCTGCCTTCTCCAATCCTGTAATGGGATATCCCTTCACATAGCTGCCGGGGTAGCCGCCGCTGGCCAGCACCAGACAGCAGGAGGCACCGTCCTTCCAGCGCACGTCAACCTGATCCAGGGTGCCGTTCCGGCAGGCCAGGAACAGATCCATCAGGTCGCTGTCCAGCAGGGAGAGCACCGCCTGACACTCGGGGTCGCCGAAGCGGGCGTTGTACTCCACCACCTTGGGGCCGTCAGGGGTGAGCATCAGTCCGAAATAGATCACCCCGTGGAAGGGGCGGCCCTCCGCCTTGAGGGCGGCCACGGTGGGCAGGAAGATCTCCTCCATGCACCGCTTGGCCACCTCGGGGGTGTAGTTGGGGGAGGGGGAGATGGCGCCCATGCCGCCGGTGTTGGGGCCCTGATTGCCGTCATAGGCCCGCTTGTGATCCTGGGAGGAGGGCATGGGAAGGATGTGCTCCCCGTCGCAGAAGGCCAGCACCGTTACCTCCGGGCCGGTCATGCACTCCTCAATGACCACCTTGGCGCCCGCTTCACCGAACTTGTGATCACCCATCATGGCACGGACGGCCTCAAGGGCCTCCTCCACAGTCTGGGCCACCACAACGCCCTTGCCCAGGGCAAGGCCGTCGGCCTTCACCACGATGGGCGCGCCCTGCTCCTCCACATAGGCCAGGGCCTGCTCCATGTCGGTGAAGGTTTTATGTTTGGCGGTGGGAATGTGGTATTTCTCCATCAGGGTCTTGGAAAAGCTCTTGCTGGCCTCGATGATGGCAGCGGCGGCATTGGGGCCGAAAGCGGGGATGCCCGCCTTGTCCAGCTCGTCCACCATGCCAAGGGCCAGAGGGTCGTCAGGGGCCACCACCACAAAGTCCATGTGGTTGGCTACCGCCCAGTCCACCATGGCCTTCACGTCAGTGGCGGCGATGGGTACGCACTGGGCCAGGGCGGCGATACCGCCATTGCCCGGGGCGCAGTAGAGGTGATCCACCTTGTCGCTCTTGGACAGCGCCCAGGCGATGGCGTGCTCCCGTCCGCCGCCGCCCACGATCAGTACATTCATGCAAAGCACCTCATTTCAGCACCATGCTCAGGGCCCACAGCCCCAGCAGATGGGCCGGATAGAATACATAGAAGAACCACTTGTTCTGGATGCCCAGCTGTCCCCGGTACCCCGCCAGCAGCAGGAGGGAGGCCGAGGCGCACAGCCAGAGAAGGCCATAGGCCGGAAATACGTCCAGCAGATACTGGGCAATGGTTTCCCCGGACAGCCAGGGCAGGGAGAGAAGCCCCACGAAGGGCTGGTAGACCAGATAGATCAGGGCAATGCCGATTCCCAGGCAGATCAGCAGCCGTTTCCGATCCTCCCCCTGGAGATAGAGGGCGAAAATCAGCAGCACGGCGGGGAAGCCGTAATCGCAGTTGGAGACCAGAGCCAGCACGCAGGCCACCAGCAGAGGCAGGGAGGCCGCTGCCGGGCCCCGCCCGGCCTGGATGGCCCGCTCAAAGCCCCACACCGATCCTGCGGCCAGGAAAAAGGTGAGGATCACACTGCCGCCCACAGTTCCGGTGGCCAGGGTAAAGGGCACCTGGGAAAGGAAGGCAAACAGGCCCAGCCGGATCAGGTACCGGGAGAAGAACCGGGTTCGCCGGCAGCCTTCCGCCACAAAATAGGCAAAGATAGGGAAGGCCAGCCGCCCGATGAGCCTGGGCAGCAGATCCGCCCAGGCGGGCAGACCCATGTCGGAGAGCATGGTGGGAAAGACCACGCCCATGTGATCCACCAGCATAAACAGCGCAGCCAGGTATTTGAGGGCGGCGGCGCTGAGACCGTAGCGCCCTTCCATCTCAGTGGTGGAACAGCCGCATGCCGGTAAAGGCCATGACCATGCCGTACTTGTTGCAGGTGGCGATCACGTGATCGTCTCGGATGGAGCCGCCGGGCTGAACGATATACTGCACGCCCGACTTGTGAGCCCGCTCCACATTGTCGCCGAAGGGGAAGAAGGCGTCGGAGCCCACGGTGAGGCCGGACTGGGTGGCGATCCAGGCCTTCTTTTCCTCCGCGGTAAGCACCTCGGGGCGTACCTTGAAGGTGTTCTGCCACACGCCCTCAGCCAGCACGTCCTCGTACTCGTCGGAGAGGTAGACGTCAATGGCGTTGTCCCGGTCGGGGCGGCGGATGCCGTCCACGAACTGGAGGCCCAGCACCTTGGGATGCTGGCGCAGCAGCCAGTTGTCCGCCTTGTTGCCCGCCAGACGGGTGCAGTGGATGCGGCTCTGCTGGCCGGCGCCCACGCCGATGGCCTGGCCGTCCTTCACGTAGCAGACGGAGTTGGACTGGGTGTACTTCAGGGTGATGAGGGCAAGGATCATGTCCCGCTTGGCGTTCTCAGGCAGGTCCTTGTTGTCGGTGACGATGTTGTCCAGCAGGTCGGCGTTGATGGCGTAGTTGTTGCGGCCCTGCTCAAAGGTGATGCCGAACACGTCCTTGTGCTCGATGGCCTTGGGGACGTAGTCGGGGTCGATCTGCACCACGTTATAGCCGCCCTTGCGCTTGGTTTTCAGCACCTCCAGTGCTTCGTCAGTGTACCCGGGGGCGATGACGCCGTCAGATACTTCCAGAGCCAGGTAGCGGGCGGTCTGGACGTCGCACACGTCGGACAGGGCGGCCCAGTCGCCGTAGGAGCACAGCCGGTCGGCGCCCCGGGCCCGGATGTAGGCGCAGGCAATGGGGGAGAGCTCCATATTCTCGGCGAAGTAGATCTTCTTCTCCACCTCGGTGAGGGGGGTGCCCACGGCGGCGCCGGCGGGGGAGACGTGCTTGAAGGAGGCGGCGGCGGGCAGGCCGGTGGCCTCCTTCAGCTCCTTCACCAGCTGCCAGGAGTTGAGGGCGTCCAGGAAGTTGATGTAGCCCGGCTTGCCGTTGAGCACCTTGATGGGCAGCTCACCGGACTCCATGAAGATGCGGGCGGGCTTCTGGTTGGGATTGCAGCCGTATTTCAGTTCCAGTTCGGTCATAATGAAGTTTTCTCCCCCTTATTCGTGCTTGTTGATGATGACGCTTTCCCAGCTGCCGGTCATCAGGTCGATGTACCGCACAAACAGGGAGACCTTGTTTTCCTCGTTCAGGCTGGCCCACATCAGGTCGGCCAGCTCCCGGGGATTTTTGGCGGTGATGGCCACCTGCTCCGGCTCCCCCTCGAAGGAGGGGAGGGGATCGCCGTCCCCCATGTAGGTGTGGATGAAGTGGCCCTGGCCCGCCAGGGGCTTCTCATAGGCGAAGAAGTACCGGCGGCAGGAGTCGGGGTCACCATCGGCGCTTTTCAGGATGGACAGGGTGTAATCCCCGTCCTTTTTCAGCAGGCCGGAGATGCGGGGGGTGTAGTTGGGGCAGTCGGGTTCAAAGGTGTGGGTGTGGAGCGCCTGGGCAAAGGTCTTGCCTGCCGCCAGCCCCTCCCGGATGGTATCCGTCTGGTCGCCGTTGGTGACGATGGTGGAGGCGCCGAACACCCGGACGGGATTGTAGATGATGAGGGAGGGATCGGTCATCTTGGAGGGGTCATGGGCCTGGGTGCGGATGCCGTCGGGGGTCTCCACAAAGACCCGGTTGCGGGAATTTTCGCTGCGGCCCATGATGAAGTAGGCGACAACGGCCTTCTCATTGTCGGCGGAGCGGCCCAGCACGATGCCCCGGCCGGGATAAGGATTGGCGCGCAGCAGCGCGGAAAGATCCAGGTTTTTCATGATAAGACTCCTTTTATTTAGGTTCCCCACGGGAGCTGTGATCGGGAGTTACCAGCCAGCGGATGAATTGGATCAGATAGGTGACGGCGGGGATGAGCAAAATACACCCACCCACGAAGCACAGGAATGCCCCCAGTCCCGGGCCCATCAGAAGACCACCCAGAAACAGGAAGCCGCCGCTGAGGATCAGGGAGAGAAAGCGCAGATCATTCATCAGTTTTCCTCCTTAATTTGGACGATCCGCCCCTCCACCGAGAGGCGGCCCTGACAGAACAGGGAGACGGCCTTGGGCAGGATGATCCACTCGGCCTGCTCCATCACCCGGTGCTGGAGGACCTCCGGGGTATCGCCGGGGAGGATGTCCACCGCCTTCTGGAGGATAATGGGCCCGCCGTCCGGCTCCTCATTGACGAAGTGGACGGTGGCGCCGGTGACCTTCACGCCGTAGGCCAGGGCCTTTTCGTGGACGTGGAGTCCGTAATAGCCCGCCCCGCAGAAGGAGGGGATGAGGGCGGGGTGGACATTGAGGATGGCGTTGGGGTAGCTCTGCACCATCTCCTCGGTGAGGATGTGCATGAAGCCTGCCAGCACCACCAGGCCGATGTCCAGCTCTTTCAGCTTGGCCACCAGAGCCTGGGTCATCTCACGGTTGGAGGCAAAGTCTTTCCGGGCCACCACATAGCCGGGAATACCGGCTTTTTCGGCCCGCTCCAGGGCGTAGGCACCGGCTTTGGAGGAGATGACGGCGGCGATCTCACCGTTTTTCAGCTCCCCGCGGGCCTGGGCGTCGATGAGGGCCTGGAGATTGGTCCCGCCGCCGGAGACCAGTACGGCAATCCGCGTCATACCAGTTCCACCCCGGCGTCGCCGCTGACCACGGAGCCGATGACGTAGGCCCGTTCTTCGGCGCGGCACAGGATCTCCTTGGCCTGGCCCACTTCATCCTTGGGAATGGCCAGGATCATGCCTACGCCCATATTGAAGGTGTTGTACATGTCCCGCATGGGGATATTGCCTCGCTTGGCGATCAGGTCGAAGATGGGGGGCACGGGGAAGGAAGCGGTCTCGATCTGGGCGGTGAGGCCTTCCTTCATCATCCGGGGCACATTCTCATAGAGGCCGCCGCCGGTGATGTGGCTGATGGCCTTGATGTGCACGCCGTTTTTCAGCAGGCACTGGATGGTCTTCACGTAAATACGGGTGGGGGTGAGCAGGGTCTCGCCCAGGCTCTTGCCGCCCAGCTCCTCCATAGGAGAGGTCAGGTCGGCGTGCTCCACGTCAAAGACCTTGCGCACCAGGGAGAAGCCGTTGGAGTGGACGCCGCTGGAGCCCAGGCCAATGAGCACGTCGCCCACCGTCAGGTCCTTGCCGTCGATGATCTTCTCCTCGTCCACAATGCCCACGGAGAAGCCGGCCACATCGTAATCGTCCTCCGGCATCATGCCGGGGTGCTCGGCGGTCTCGCCGCCCACCAGGGCGCAGCCGGCCTGGCGGCAGCCCTCGGTGATGCCGGCGACGATGTCGGCGATGCGGGCGGGGTTATTCTTGCCGCAGGCGATGTAGTCCAGGAAGAACAGGGGAGAGGCGCCTCCGCAGATGATGTCGTTGACGCACATGGCCACGCAGTCGATGCCGATGGTGTCGTGCTTGTCCATCAGCTGGGCCAGGCGCAGCTTGGTGCCCACGCCGTCGGTGCCGGACACCAGCACGGGCTTCTTCATGCCGGACACATCAGGGGCGAACAGGCCGCCGAAGCCGCCCAGAGTGCCCATGACGCCGGGGATGTAGGTGGATTCCACCATGGGCTTGATGCGCTCTACGGACTCGTAGCCGGCGGTGACGTCCACACCGGCGGCGGCGTAGGATTCGGAGTGAGAGTTTTTCATATCGGTCATTCCTTTCCGGTCCAGCAATAGGTGCAGATCTTGTCGCGGTCGATACCGATGGCCTCCAGCAGGCCGTCAAGAGATTGATAGCCCAGGGAGTCAAAGCCCAGCTTTTCACAGATGGCCTTGAGCATACACTGGCCCCGCTGGGTGGAGGAATCGGCGTACTCCTCCAGATGGTTCTGCCCCTCGTCACCCTCCAGCTCCTGGATGGTGCGGCGGGAGAGCAGCTCCATATCGGAATTGCTCCGGGAGAAGTTGAGGTACTTGCAGCCGTACATAATGGGGGGACAGGCCGAGCGCATATGCACTTCCTCAGCGCCCGACTCGTAGAGAAACTCTACCGTTTCCCGCAGCTGGGTGCCCCGGACGATGGAATCGTCTACGAACAGGAGTTTTTTGCCCTCGATGAGCTCGGGGACAGGAATCTGCTTCATCTTGGCCACCTGGTTGCGGGCCTCCTGATTGGCGGGCATGAAGGAGCGGGGCCAGGTGGGGGTGTACTTGACGAAGGGGCGGGCGAAGGGCTTCCCGCTGCGGTTGGCAAAGCCGATGGCGTGGGGTACGCCGGAGTCGGGCACGCCCGCCACATAGTCCACCTTGGGCAGCTGGCCCTTCTGGATCTCGTCCCGGGCCATGATCTCCCCGTTGCGGTAGCGCATGACCTCCACGTTCATTCCCTCATAGTTGGAGTTGGGATAGCCGTAGTAGGTCCACAGGAAGGCGCAGATCTTCATTTTCTCCCCCGCAGGGGCCAGGGTCTGCCACCCTTCGGCGTCCACCTTCACGATCTCGCCGGGGCCCAGCTCATAGGCGTCGGTATAGCCCAGCTTGTGGTAGGCGAAGGACTCGAAGGAGACGCAGCAGCCCTCCTCATTCTGTCCGATGAGCACCGGCAGCCGGCCCAGCCTGTCCCGGGCGGCGATAATGGCTTCAGGGGTAAGGATGAGCATGGTGCAGGAGCCGTCGATCTCCTCCTGGGCGTGGCGGATGCCGGACACAAGGTCGTCCTTTTGGTTGATGAGGGCGGCGGTCAGTTCGGTGGAGTTGACCTTGCCGGAGCTCATGGCCATAAACTGATGGCCGTGGTCGGAAAAGTACCGCTCCACCAGCTGGTCGGCGTTATTGATGATGCCCACAGTGACGATGGCGTACAGGCCCAGGTGGGAGCGCACCAACAGGGGCTGGGGGTCGGTGTCGCTGATGCAGCCGATGCCGGAGCAGCCATGGAACTCGTGGAGATCCTTGTCGAACTTGGTGCGGAAGGGGGTATTTTCAATGTTGTGGATCTGCCGCTGGAAGCCGTCTGCGGTGTCATAGACAGCCATGCCGCCCCGCTTGGTGCCCAGGTGGGAGTGGTAGTCGGTGCCGAAGAACAGATCCATAACGCAGTCATGCTTTGAGATGGTGCCGAAGAAACCGCCCATGGCTTACTTGTCCCCCATGAGCCGACGCATCACTTCTTCGTAGGCCTCCTCAGCGCCGCCCAGATCCCGGCGGAAGCGGTCCTTGTCCAGCTTCTCGTGGGTCTTCTCGTCCCACAGCCGGCAGGTGTCGGGAGAGATCTCGTCGGCCAGGACGATGGTGCCGTCGGCCGTCTTGCCAAACTCCAGCTTGAAGTCCACCAGGTCGATGCCGATTTCCTTCATGAAGCCCTTCAGCAGGTCGTTGACAGCGAAGGCGTACTTCTTAATGAGCTCGATCTCCTCCTTGGTGGCCAGCTTGAGGGCCAGGGCGTGGTAATCGTTGATGAGGGGATCGCCCAGGTCGTCGTTCTTGTAGGAGAACTCGATGGTGGGCTCGTCAAACACGATGCCCTCCTCCACGCCGTAGCGCTTGGCGAAGGAGCCGGC
>CALWXT010000038.1 GCA_944385575.1 uncultured Flavonifractor sp.
CCGATCTGGTACACCAGGAAGGAGCCCAGCCAGGCGGCGCACAGCTGCCAGCCGATAGAGGCCAGGGTCCAGCGTACCGAGTTCATCTCCTTGCGGATGGTGGACACCGCCGCCACGCAGGGGACATAAAGCAGCACGAACACCAGGAAGGAGTAGGCGGCCAGGGGGCTCTGGAAGGTGCCGCCCAGGGCGGCGGCAATGGCGGCGCCGCTGGCGGTGACCGAGAAGCCGTAGAACATGCTCATGGAGGACACCACCATCTCCTTGGCGATGAGGCCGGAGAGGAGGGCCACCGCGGCCTGCCAGGTGCCGAAGCCCAGAGGCACAAAGACAGGCGCCAGGAAGGAGCCGATAGTGCCCAGGATGGAGTTGCCCTCATCGGCCACCATGCCGAAGGCGCCGTTCTCCACGCCGAAGGTCCGGAGGAACCACAGCAGTACGCTCATGGCCAGGATCAGGGTACCCGCCTTGACCAGGAAGCCTTTCACCTTCTCCCACACGTGGAGGGTGATGTTTTTCAGAGTGGGCAGGCGGTAGGGAGGCAGCTCCAGCACGAAGGCAGCGGGCTCTCCCTTGAACACCAGCTTTTTCAGCAGGATACCGGAGATGATGGCGAAGATCAGGCCCAGCAGATACAGGGAGAACACCACCACACCGCCGTACTTGGGGAAAAAGGCGGCGGTGAGCAGGCCGTACACCGGCAGCCGGGCGGAGCAGGACATGAAGGGCACCAGCATGATGGTCATGCGGCGGTCCTTCTCGTTTTCCATGGTGCGGGCGCCCATGACGGCGGGCACGGTGCAGCCGAAGCCCATGAGCATGGGGATAAATGCCTTGCCGGACAGGCCGAACCGGCGGAGCAGCCTGTCCATGATAAAGGCCGCCCGGGCCATGTAGCCGGAATCCTCCAGAAAGGAGAGGAACAGAAACAGAATGGCGATCTGGGGCAGGAAGGTGAGCACGCCGCCCACACCGGCAATGACGCCGTCCACCAGCAGGGCCTCCACCCAGGGGGCGGTACCGGCGGCAGCCAGGACGCTCCGGACCCATTCCGCAAAATAGCCGCCGATGAGGGTATCCACCCCGTCGGCCAGCACCTGGCCGGGGCCGAAGGTGAGGGCGAACATGGCCAGCATCATCAGCAGAAACACCGGGATGGCCAGGAATTTGTGGGTGACGATGGCATCCACCCGGTCGGACAGGGTAGGCGTACCCAGGGGCCGGCCCCGTTTGACGGAGCCCTCCACCACCTTCTGAATGAACTGATACCGGGCGTCGGCGATGAGGGTCTCCCGGTCGCCCAGGTCATAGGCGCTCTCATACTCCCGGCAGATGGTTTCCAGCTGTGCCTTGGTGGCGCTGTCCAGGCCCAGGGCCTCCTCCACCAGAGAATCTCCCTCGATGAGCTTGATGGAGGCCCAGTGGGCGGGGATATTGGTGGCGTATGCCTTGTCGTGGATCAGCTCGCCCACCTTGTGGTGGATCTGGTGGGTAAAATCGTCGTACAGGTCGTCGGGCTCCACCGTGACGCCCACGTGCATCTGCCTGTGGGCAACCTCCAGCAGCTTCTGGATATTCTCCCCAGACCGGGCAGTAATGGGGATAACCGGCACGCCCAGCGCTTTGGACAGCCCGTCCACGTCGATCTTATCCCCATGTTTCTCCACCTCGTCCATAAAGTTGAGGGCGATAACCATGGGCCGCTCCAGCTCCAGCAGCTGAGCCGTGAGGTACAGGTTGCGCTCGATGTTGGTAGCGTCGATGATGTCGATGATGGCGTCGGGCCGCTCCCCCACGATGAAGTCCCGGGCCACGATCTCCTCCATGGAGTAGGGGGACAGGGAGTAGATACCCGGCAGATCCACCACCGTCACCGGCTTGCCGTCCACCTCCGCCCTACCCTCCTTCTTCTCCACCGTTACGCCGGGCCAGTTGCCCACGTACTGGTTAGAGCCGGTGAGGGCGTTAAAGAGGGTGGTCTTGCCGCAGTTGGGGTTGCCCACCAGGGCCAGTTTCATCTCCCGGGTGTCGTGGCTGGCGTAGTCGGGCTCTCCGCCGTGCTCAGCGGCTTCGTGAGCATGGTCAGCGTCCATCCGGCGCAGGGTCTCCTCGTCGGGGATATGCTGTACCATGCCCATGCGCTGCTTGCGCACCTTAGCCCGCCGCTCTCCCTCCTCGCCGGTGGCAATGAGGATCTGTGCGGCATCCGACTTGCGGAGGGACAGCTCATAGCCCCGCAGATTCAGTTCCAGCGGATCGCCGAAGGGGGCGATCTTGCGCACGGTGACCTCCGTGCCAGGGGTCAGGCCCATATCCACCAGCCGGCGCTTCACCGGCCCGCTCTCGTTGCCTACTCTCAGGATGGTACCCCGTTCACCGGGCTGTACCGCCTCCAAAGTTCGTTGATTTGTCTTGGTTTCTTCCCTGTTCATGCTGCATCCGTCCATTAAAGTTAATCTTATCTAATTCAGCCGCTTTATTATACTACGCCGCACAGCAGACACGCAAGGGATGCGCTCTGCCATTTTTCACAAATATACGCAAAAAAGGGGATGGCTTTCGCCATCCCCTTTTACAGATCCGGATGCTTACTCCTCGTGGTCGTGGTCTTCGCAACCGCAGCCGCAGCCGCAGTCGTCATCCTCGTCCCCACAGCAGCAGTCGTCGGACAGGTCCAGAGCGAACTTCTGCTTGCAGCCGGGGCACTGGATCACGCCCTCCTCCAGCACGGACTCGTCAATCATCAGGGTCTCGCCGCAATTGGGGCACTCGACCTCGAAGAAATCGTCGTCGTCGCAGCAGCAGTCGTCGTCATCCTCGTCCTCGTCCTCGAACACGGCCTTTTCCACGTCGGACAGGTCGTCGGAAATGGCGTCGATCTCCTCACCCAGAGCCTCGGCGTTCTCCTCCAGGTCCTCGATGGACATGCCGATCTCCTCCAGAATGCCGATCATCACGGAGATGAGCTTGCCTTCCTTGGACTTCTCGGTGTCGATGTTCAGGCCCTCAGCCAGGCCCTTCAGGTACGCAACCTTCTCAGAAATCGTCATGATACGCCCTCCTTTTTGTCAGCAGGCAAACTTAAGCCTTGCAGCGCTCCAGGTACTCACCGGTACGGGTGTCGATCTTGATCTTGTCGCCGGGGTTGATGAACAGGGGCACCTTGATCTCGGCGCCAGTCTCCAGAGTGGCGGGCTTGGTCACGTTGGTGGCAGTGTCGCCCTTGAAGCCGGGATCGGTCTCGGTGACCTCCAGCTCCACGAAGGTGGGGGGCTCCACGGCGAAGATCTTGCCCTTGTAGGAGTTGATCTTGCACACCATGTTCTCCTTCACGAAGCGGAAGTTGTCGCCCAGCAGCTCGGAGCCGATGGGCACCAGGTCGTAGGTCTCGGCGTCCATGAAGTAGTACAGATCGCCGTCGTTGTAGCTGTACTCCATGTCCTTGCGCTCCACATAGGCCTGCTCGAACTTGGCGGTGGGGTTGAAGGAAGTCTCGGTCACGCCGCCGGTGATGACGTTCTTCATCTTGGTGCGGACGAAGGCGGCACCCTTACCGGGCTTGACGTGCTGGAACTCCACCACCTGCATGACCTGACCGTCCATCTCGAAGGTCACGCCGTTGCGGAAATCACTGGCAGTAATTGTAGGCATTACGATTCATCCTCCAAAAAGGTATTCAAAAATTCAGCTAAGCTATTTTACCCCATTATTCCCCTGTTTGCAAGGCTTTTTACAGAATAATAAGTTCTTTGGGCGATTTGGTGATATCCACATTGCCCTCGGCGGTGTAAATGAGCACATCCTCAATACGCACGCCGAACTTTCCGGGCAGATAGATGCCCGGCTCGGCGGAAACCATGGCGCCTACAGGCATGGGGGTCTCGTCCCGGCCGTTGGCGTTGGGAGACTCGTGGATCTCAATGCCCACGCTGTGGCCGTAGCCGTGGCCGAAGTAAGGACCGTAGCCCGCGTCCTCGATCACCTTGGCGGCAGCCTGGTGGATCTTCTTGCCGGGCACGCCGGCCTTGGCGATAGCAATGCCGGCCAGCTGGGCCTTCAGTACGGTGTCGTACACCTTGCGCATCTCCTCAGTGGGTTCGCCCAGGGCGATGGTGCGGGTCATATCGGAGCAATAGCCGCCGTATTTGCAGCCGAAGTCCATGGTGATGAACTCGCCCTTCTGCACCTTCTTCTCACTGGGGATACCGTGAGGCAGGGAGCCGTTGGGACCGGACACCACGATGGGATCAAAGCTCATCTTCTCCGCGCCCCGCAGCAGCATCTCGTACTGGAGGCGGGCGGCGATCTCCTGCTCGGTCATGCCGGGCTGGATGAACTTCAGGATGGCGTCAAAGGCGGCGTCGGTGATCTCCTGGGCCTTCTTCATCAGGGCGATCTCCTCCTCGTCCTTGGCGGCGCGGAGGGTGTTCAGCAGCTTCTGGGCAGGCACCAGCTCGCAGGGCAGGGCGGCCTCATAGTCCCGGAAGGCAGCCACGGTCAGGTAGCCCTCCTCAAAGCCCAGCTTCTTGATGCCCAGCTCCTCCACGGCCTTGATGACCAGGGGCTTCTGGGCAGCAGATGCGGTGGTCATGGTGATGGCGGCGCCGGTAACCAGCTTCTCCGCCGCCTCGATATAGCGGGAGTCGGTGAAATAGCGGCACTCAGCCTTGGTCACCACCACGGCGCCCTCGCCGTGGAAGCCGATGGCGTAGTATTCCCCGGGATCGCTCATGATAAGCATTCCGTCCAGGCCGTACTCGTCCAGCTTGGCTGCAATCTGTTTCAGGTGGTTCATTTGAAAGACTTCCTTTCTGATATCAAGCGTTCTGATAGAGTCGTTTCATGGTCAATGCGTCCTCGGCCTGGGTTCCGGCCGATTCGCAGATAAACGTGGGGCTCCAGCCCCGGCGGGCCACCTCCGCCATCAGGGGCGCGGGATCGGGTCCGAAGTCCTCCTGGCCGAAGGTCAGATGCATTTTCTCCCCTCCGTTGGGGGTAAACTGGATCTTGGAAAAATGGCTGTGGAAGCGGCTGGCCCGGTCCTCCCCCAACACTTCCGCGATCCGGTCCAGCATCTTCACGCAGGCCTCATGGCCCTCCAGCTCCCCCAGGGAGCGGGCGTACAGGTGGCCGAAGTCCACGCAGGGAGTGAGCCGCCTGTCCAGGGTGCACAGCTCCAACACCTCGTCCAGGTCCCCCAGCTGATTGATCTTGCCCATGGTCTCAGGGCAAAGGGTGATGTGGCCAAAGCCGGCGTCGTCGCAGGCGGCCACCACCTCTTTCAGGGAGTTCAGGGCGATGCCCTGGGCCTCCCTCCTGGTGCGCTTCATCAGCGCTCCGGAGTGGATGACCACCCGGGTGGCTCCCATCCAGTCCGCGGCCTGGCAGGCGGCCGTGATGTAGCCGATGGTCTTTTTCAGGCTGTCCGGGTCGGGATTGGCCAGGTTGATGAAGTAGGGGGCATGGAGGGACAGGGCGATGCCTGCCTCCTTTGCCGCCGCGCCCACCTTTCTGGCGGTCTCCTCCCCTACGTTGACGCCCTTGCCGCACTGGTACTCGTAGCAATCCAGGCCTAGCCCCGCCAGCCAGCGGGGAGCGTCCACAGAGGATTTATAAGGAAAGGAATCGGCGTTGCCCGCCGGTCCGAAGATAGCGCTCATAGCGGTTTGGTTCTCCTTTTCGTCAGGGCGCGGAAGGGCCACTCCACAGCGTAGCGCAGGTAGCGCCCGGGGTTGCCCGCCAGGCGGATGGGCTCCACCAGCAGGGTGAATACCCCGGCGTTCCGTCCGCCCAGAATATCGGTAAAGATCTGATCCCCCACAATGGCGGTCTGCTCCGCCGTGCAGCCCATCTGCTCCATGGCCTTGTAAAAGGAACCGGGCTTGGGCTTTCCGGCGTGGCCGATGAAGGGGACGCCCAGCGCCCTGGAAAAGCGGCCGGGCCGGTCCGGGTGCCGGTTATTGGACAGGATGAACAACGTGACCCCCTGCTCCGCCAAAGCCGCCGTCCAGGCCCGCACCCGCTCGTCAGGCTCAGGCACACCGTAGGGCACCAGGGTATTGTCCAGGTCGGCCAGCAGCAGGCGGACCCCCCGTCCCGCCAGGGCCGCCGGGTCGATATCAGTAATGCTCCGCCCGGCCCAATGGGCCGTCAGGGAAAAAGCCATTGTGTCACCTCGTCTATTCACAGATCAGTCCGCATAGAATTATACACACTTCTCAAAGGATGGACAAGGGGGTACCTGGAATATGCAAGGAAAATACGAGCTGATCCTCACCGCGCCACCGGGAGACTGCCGGGCGGCGCTGCGCTTCGGCCTGCCGGTGGCTCACGCCGCCTACCGGGTAGGGGGCGGTCCCCACCTGTTCCGGGCCAACCTGCCCCTGCCGGTGCGGGGCGGGCTGATGGCGGTGGACTGCGCCGGCTTCGACGGGCGGGGAGAAAGCGGCCCCTTCTGCCAGGAGGTGCTGCGGGAGTGTGCCGCCCGGGGATTTACCGGGGTCTTGTGCGACTTTGAGGGACGGCCCTTTCCCCTGCTGATCCAGATTCTCCGGGAGCTGGAGGGACTGCTGGAAAAGCGGGGCTGGCCCCTCTATGTGCCGGAGAGCTACGGTCCCCACACCGTTTCCGCCAAAGTACTGGTCTCCTCAGCTCTGTCCGGCGGCTCTCTGGCCCAGCGGCTGGCGGAGGCCAGGGAGCGCTTCGGCGACCGGACGGTGCTGGCAGTGGAGCGGGTGGCGGAGGACTTCTTCCTCCCCTCTCTGGACGGGCAGGGCCGCCCCCTGACCCGGGAGCAGCTCAATACCATGCTGGAAGAACGCTCCCCTTCTGTTTTCTTCTCCACCGAGCTGTGCGCCCACTATTTTACTTACATGTCCCGGGAAAACGGCGCCCATTTCGTCCTGTTCGACGACGCCGGTTCCATTCGCAAAAAACTACTGATGGCTCAGAACACGGGCATTCGCCAGGCGGTTCTGGCCTATCCTCAGGTGGACGACTTACTGGATGATATTCTGGCCGGACTGCAATAAAAATGGCCGCCCAACGGCGGCCATTTTGATTATTCCCAAATTTGCAGCCCTTCGTCCAGCACGCTCCGCCGGTGAAAGCTGACAAAATCCGGCGCGGCATCCGGGCAATGCTGCCGGATGGCCGCCACCACCAGCTCCGGGTTCAGGCCCGGGTTCTGGGCGCGCAGGATCAGGTCCAGGGTGATGGTGTCCCGCCGCTCCTCCACCGTAGCCTGGCGGATCAGGGGGATGAGATCCACCTCCACCTTACCGCTCTTGGCCTTCTTGCTCCGTTTCTCCATCACCAGGGTGTCCCGGGCCAGCAGCTCCCGGATGGCGGATTCCGCCCCGAAAGGCGCACCCGCCTCATACTCCATGGTGACAATATAATTTACATAACTCAACTCCTTCACCGGACGCGCAGCCTCATAGCAGCGCTGCACGGTGATCCCGGCGGGCAGGGCGGCGTTCAGCCGGGCAGGCACCTCATCCAGCGGGGTGTCCAGCACCTGGCACTCCAGCACCTCGCAGGAGCTGGAAAAGCCCACCGATAGGGGCAGAGGGATAGAGACGAAGGCGTGAGGGTTGAAGCCCTCCGTATGCTTGATGGCAATGTCCGCCCGGAGGAAGGAGCGCTGGAAAGTGCGCATCAAATCCAGGTGGGAGATGAACTTGGCGGTGTCCGCCTTGGTAAAGGCCACTCTATGCATCACATTTCCCTCCCGGACAGAACTGATTGGCTCCGCAGCCGGAGCACTTGGCACGACAGTCGGGGGTGATGACCGCCTTGTATGCCTGCTCCCGCTCCCGCCACAGGAAGGAACGGGACACGCCCACAGAGGTCACGTCCCAGGGGAAAACCTCGTCCTTGTCCCGGGTACGGTTGGCATAGAAAGTAGGGTCCACACCGCAAGCCCGGAAAGCCTCCATCCAACGGTCGAAGTCGAAGCCCTCGCTCCAGGCGTCGAACTTGGCACCGTGGCGCCAGGCATACTCGATGACCTGGGCCACCTTCCGGTCGCCCCGGGCAAAGACCGCCTCCAGGAAGCTGGTCTGGGAGTCGTGCCAGTTGTATTTGATGGAACGGCCCTTCATGTGCTCCCGCAGCAGCTTCACCCGCCGCAGGTACTCCTCCATGGAGATCTGGGGCTCCCACTGGAAGGCGGTATGGGGCTTGGGCACGAACCAGGCGGTGGACACGGTGATGATCACACCCCGCTTGGGGTTGGGGGTGACCTCCTTCCAGGTCTGATACACCTTTTCCGCCAGGTCAGCGATGCCCAGCACATCCTCGTCAGTCTCGGTGGGCAGGCCCAGCATGAAGTAGAGCTTCACGCTGCTCCAGCCGCCGGAAAAGGCGGTGCGGCAGGAGCGGAGGAGATCCTCTTCGGTGACGTTCTTGTTAATGGCATCCCGCAGGCGCTGGGTACCCGCCTCGGGTGCGAAGGTGAGGCCGGACTTGCGGACATGCTGCACCCGCTCCATCAGGCCCAGGGAGAAGTTGTCCGCCCGCAGGGAGGGCAGGGACAGGGAGACCTTGTTGGGCTCACACCACTCCAGCAGGCCATCACACAGGTGCTCCAAGGGACGGTAGTCACTGGTGGACAGAGAGGACATGGTCATCTCCTGATAGCCGGAGTCCTTGCAGGCCTCGATGCCCTGCTGAATGAGGATCTCCGGGTCACGGGCGCGGACAGGCCGGTAGGCATACCCCGCCTGACAGAACCGGCAGCCCCGGATGCAGCCCCGGAACAGCTCCAGCATCACCCGGTCGTGGACGATCTCAGTGGAGGGCACGATGGTCTTCACCGGAAAATAGCTGTGGTCAAAGTCCTGGACGATTCGCTTGGTCACCACTGCCGGGGCCCCCTCGGTGGGGGTCACGGATTCCAGGGTACCGTCGCCCTTATAAGATACCTGATACAGGGAGGGCACATAGACGCCGGGAATCTGAGCGGCGGCCACCAGAAACTCCTCTTTGTTCCAATACTCATCCCGGGCCTTGCGGTAGAGGTGGATGATATCCTGGCTGACCTCCTCCCCCTCGCCCAGTACGAACAGGTCCACAAAGGGGGCCAGAGGCTCGGGATTATAAGCGCAGGTACCGCCCGCCACCACGATGGGGGCCAGGCCGTAGCGCTCCTCGCTGCGCAGGGGCAGACCCGCCAGATCCAGCATGTTGAGCACATTGCTGTAGGCCATCTCATAGCCCAGGGAAAACCCGATCAGGTCAAAATCGGCAATGGAATCCCCGCTCTCCAGGCCGTACAGAGGGATGCCCTCCCGGCGCATCTCCTCCTCCATGTCCAGCCAGGGGGCGAACACACGCTCGCACCACACGCCGTCCATCTCGTTCATCACGCCGTAGAGAATCCGCATGCCCAGATTGGACATGCCGATCTCGTAAGTATCGGGGAAGCACAGTGCGTAGCGCACATCCACGCTGCGGCGGTCCTTGACCACCGCGTTATATTCTCCCCCGGTATAGCGGGCGGGCTTCTGCACCCGCGGGAGGATATGTTCCAGTGTACGATTCATGCTGAACCCTCTCTATGATCCACAAAACTTTCCCAAAATGGGGCATATCATTATACTATACATCATTTCCCTGTGCAAGGCCAATTTCTTCCTCTCTCAGCCGGGGAGCAGAACCGCCGCCAGGCAGAGCACCGCCAGGCCCACCACGTTGGCGATGGTGAAGACCAGCAGGTACCGGCCAGGCCGGGCGTTGGGGGACTTCAGGTAGCTTTTCAGGGAAATGAGGCTGGCCAGGGAGGCGATAGGAGTGCCCAGGCCGCCTATGTTGGTACCGATGAGCAGGCCGCGCCAGTCGGCGGTAAAGCCGGAGAGCAGAACCGCAGCCGGAACATTGCTGATAATCTGGCTGGCCAGGCCGGCGGTAAGGGCGGCGCGGCCCTCCATCAGCGCAGCGATGGCGTCATGGACAGGCCCGCAGGCCCCCACATTACCGGCAAACAGGAAAAAGCAGAAGAAGGTGGCCAGCAGTCCGTAATCCACTTTGCGGAACAAGGGCCGGTCAAAGATGATCATGGCGCTGAGCACCACCGCCAGCAGAGCGGGATAGGGCAGCACCCGGAAAACCGACAGCAGGCACAGCACGAACAGCACCGCCATCAGGCCCAGCTTGCCCCGGGACTGGATGGCGGCCCGGTCGGCAAAGACCACCCGGATGCCCTCCGGTTTGACGCACAGGGCGGCGATAACCAGTCCTGTCAGGCTCACCAGGGACAGGGGAAGCATGACGGCGAAAAACTGACCGGCAGTCAGTTCGTAGTTGGCATATAAGTACAGGTTCTGAGGATTGCCCACGGGGGTGGCCATACTGCCCAGGTTGGCGGCGATGGTCTGGAGCACCACAATATAGATCAGCCGCTCCGTCCGCCCGATCAGCCCCAGCACCAGAACCGCAAAGGGTACAAAGGTAATGAGAGCCACATCGTTGGTCACCAGCATGGACACGAAAAAGGGCAGCAGTACCAGCACCAGGGTCACAAAACGCATCCGGCGCTCCCCCGCCAGCAGGCGCTGGGCCAGTACGGCAAACACACCGCACTCCTGGAGCCCCGCCACCACCGACATCAGGCAGAACAGCAGGGAGAGCACCCGCCAGTCAATGTAGTTGAGATACGCCGCAGACGGCGGATTGAGTGCGATCGACAGCAGGGCACACACCGCCGCAATACAGAGTACCGGCTCCTTTTTCCAAAAATGCAGCACACCGCCGCCCTTCTCTCTCATTCCGATCCCTTCCTCCGGACATGACGAAAAAGCCACCCTGGCGGGTGGCTTTTTCAAAATTTATTCAGCCGATTGCCTTATTCCAAATTTTACTTGATTCCCGTGCCGCGGTCAAGGGGTGACGACGGCTTTTTTCGCTCCCCCTCAAGAGCGCCGGAAATCCTCCACCACATCGGCCAGATGTACCGGCGAAAGCCCTGCGCTGTTGCAGCACTCCGCCAGGCGGTTCACTTCCTGGAAATCCGTCGAGATCCGGCTCACACACACGCCGCCCCGGCTCCGGATGCCGTACATCTGGGGCCGGGTAGTCTCGTCCAGGAAGACCCGATATATCACGCGGTTGTTATTCATTTTCTCCTCTCTCCTCTATTTCATGGTATTTCTTCTTTCGTGGGTCATCGACCCGATTCGACCGGTTCCGGAAACCGCCGGTGCTATAATACCGCAAACGGTCCCGCCGCTGTCCGGCCTGCGCGCTATTTACACGCCCCCTCTCCCTTTCTATATATGGTGGTCTCTCTCTCCACACGTTCTATATAGTGTATTTCGCGCAGAATGTCAACGGCTGGCCCCCATTTGAATCGCTTCTCCGGAATTTTTACCACATCCGGTTTTGCCGGAAGACAGGAGGGGTATCATGTCCTTAATGGTGGAAAAGCTGGCCTATCTGAAAAAAATGTGTCGATTGACCACGGAGCAGACCGCTCAGCTCTCCCATATCCCGGTGGGCACGCTGAACAAGATCTTCTCCGGCCAGACCAAGCACCCGGCGGCAGAACACATGGATCGGATCTCCCAGGTATTTCGGGTGTCCGTCCACTACCTGCTGGATGACGAACTGCCTACCGAGTGCTGTTTCAGCGCCTATACGGAGAACGGGCTGTTTTCTCTGTCCGCAGAGGAAGCACGCTTTGTAACCCAATACCGCCGTTTGGACCCTGGTGCCAAGCAAGCCCTGACCGCCATGGCTTCCCTGCTGCGGACACCTGCCGGCCTGTTGGCAGGCACGGTTCCCATCCGGCGCACATTCTGCTACACCTCCCCTTCACCGAAAGATGTCTCCCGCCCACTCCGGCCTATCCTCCTGCCAGAGACCGATCCCGCGGCCCGGCAGGCTGATTTCACCGTTCTGCTGCGGGACGGGTGTATGGAACCCATCTATCCGTCCGGCTCCGTGCTACTCTGCCGCCGCGGGCCCGTGGGTAAGGAGGATTATGGCCTGTATCAGCTCAATCAGAGGCTGCTCCTGCGCCGTTCGGTCCGCCGCCGGGGTGTGACCCGCCTGGTAGCGCCCAATCTGGAATATAAGGATATCCTGGTAGCGGAAACTGATTTTCTGGACTGTCTGGGTGTGATCACCGGCCTGGCTATGAGTTACCGCTGGGGATAAGTTCGGTTGACAAGGAAATCAAAGGATGATACCATACCCATAGAAACACCGCAGGCGGCCGCCTGCGGTCATGCGGGAAACTTTGGGAAATGGAGGGGAGATGACGGTACAAGCCGGCATCTCCCCTGTCTTTTTCGCGCTATGGGGAGGAATGTCAACATGGAAGTCAAATCTGATATTGAGATCGCGCAGGCCTGCGAAATGAAGCACATCAGGGACATCGCGGCGGTAGCCGGGGTGGATGAGGACTATCTGGAATACTACGGCAAGTATAAGGCCAAGATCGACCTGAAGCTGCTGGCCGACCGGGCGGACAAACCCGACGGCAAGCTGATCCTGGTCACCGCCATCAACCCCACCCCCGCCGGCGAGGGCAAGACCACCACCACAGTGGGTCTGGCTGACGGTATGCGGCGGCTGGGCAAAAACACGGTGGTTGCCCTGCGGGAGCCCTCCCTGGGCCCCGTGTTCGGCGTCAAGGGCGGCGCGGCCGGCGGCGGCTACGCCCAGGTGGTGCCCATGGAGGACATCAACCTCCACTTTACCGGCGACTTCCACGCCATCGGAGCCGCCAACAACCTGCTGGCCGCCATGCTGGACAACCACATCCAGCAGGGCAATGAGCTGGATATCGACGTCAAGCACATCACCTGGAAGCGCTGTGTGGACATGAACGACCGGCAGCTGCGCAACATCGTGTGCGGCCTGGGCGGCCGGATGCAGGGCGTGCCCCGTGAGGATGGCTTCGACATCACCGTGGCCTCCGAAATCATGGCGGTGCTCTGCCTGGCCACCAGCCTGTCCGATCTGAAGGCCCGGCTGGGCCGGATGGTGGTGGCCTACACCCGCGGCGACGCCCCCATCACCGCCCACGACCTGAAGGCCGAGGGCGCTATGGCCGCCCTGCTGAAGGACGCCATCAAGCCCAACCTGGTCCAGACTCTGGAGGGCACTCCCGCCTTCATCCACGGCGGTCCCTTCGCCAACATCGCCCACGGCTGCAACTCTGTCATGGCCACCCGGGTGGCCCTCAAGATGGGGGACTATGTCATCACCGAGGCAGGCTTCGGCGCCGACCTGGGCGCGGAGAAGTTCCTGGACATCAAGTGCCGCCTGGCCGACCTCCATCCCGCGGCGGTGGTACTGGTGGCCACCGTCCGGGCCCTGAAGCATCACGGCGGCTGCCCCAAGGCCGAGCTGGGCAAGGAAAACCTTACCGCACTGGAACAGGGTCTGCCCAACCTGCTGCGCCATGTGGAGAACATCACCAACGTCTACGGCCTGCCCTGCGTGGTGGCCATCAACCGCTTCCCCACCGACACCGAGGCCGAGCTGAAGCTGGTGGAGGACAAGTGCAGAGAGCTGGGGGTCAATGTGGCACTCAGCGAGGTGTGGGCCAAGGGCGGCGAGGGCGGCATGGCTCTGGCCGAGGAGGTCATCCGCCTGTGCGATGCGCCCAACCAGTTCCGCTTCGCCTATGAGCTGGACCAGAGCATCGAGGCCAAGCTGGCCGACATCGTGAAGAAGGTTTACCACGGAGACGGCGTGGTCCTCACTCCCGCCGCCAAGAAGCAGGCGGCGGAGCTCACCGCCCTGGGCTTCGGCGGCCTGCCCATCTGCATGGCCAAGACCCAGTACTCCTTCTCTGACGACCAGACCCTGCTGGGCGCTCCCGAGGGCTTCACCGTCACGGTGCGCAACATCAAGGTGTCCGCCGGAGCCGGGTTCCTGGTGGCCCTCACCGGCGATATCATGACCATGCCCGGCCTGCCCAAGGTGCCCGCCGCCGAGAAGGTGGATGTGGACGAAAACGGCAAGATCTCCGGACTGTTTTAAAGGGAGGTACCCGCTGATGAACACCGCTGAGCAGACTTGTCAGGGCTTTCTGGACGCTCTGGCCTCCAAGGCCCCCGTCCCCGGCGGCGGCGGAGCCTCCGCCCTGGTGGGCGCCCTGGGCGCGGCCCTGTGCACTATGGTGGGCAACTACACTGTGGGCAAGAAGAAGTACGCCGACGTGGAGGAGGACGTGAAGGCCCTCATGGCCAGAGCCGAGGACATCCGCGCCCGGCTGCTGGCCCTGGTGGACGCTGACGCGGAGGCTTTTGAGCCTCTGTCCAAAGCCTACGCCATCCCCAAGGAGGACCCCAGCCGGGAGGCTGTTATGGAAAAATGCCTCCGGGACGCCGCCGCCACCCCTATGGCTATCCTGCGGCTGAGCTGCGAGGCTATCGACCTCCACCGGGAGATGCTGGGCAAGGGCAGCGTCATTATGCTCTCCGACGTGGGCACCGGAGTAATCTTCTGCCAGAGTGCCCTGCTGGGCGCCGCCCTCAACGTGAAGGTGAACACCAAGAGCATGTCTGACCGAGACTTCGCCCGGGCCATGGATGAGGAAGTGGACGCCCTGGTGGCAAAATACAGCGTCATCGCCCGGCAGGTGTATGACGCGGTAATGGGGAGGTTTGTGTGATGGCGGAACTTTGGAAAGGGGCTCCCGTGGCCGCCGCCCTCACCGAGCGGCTGATCCCCCGGGCCCAGGCCCTTGCGGAAAAGGGTGTGACCCCCACCCTGGCTATCGTCCGTGTGGGCGAGCGACCGGAAGACCTGTCCTATGAGCGGGGGGCATTAAAACGGTGCGAAAAGGTAGGCATCGCTGTACGGCAGTATCTGCTTACCTCTGAGGCCACCCAGGCCGACCTGATGGAGGTCATTGAGGACATCAACCGGGATGATTCCATCCACGGCTGTCTCATGTTCCGCCCTCTGCCCAAGCATATGGATGAGGCCGCGGCCTGCGCCGCCCTCTCCCCCGCCAAGGATGTGGACGGTATCACTGCCGGGTCCCTGGCGGCGGTGTTCTCCGGCAGCGGCGCGGGCTATCCCCCCTGCACCGCCCAAGCCTGTCTGGAAATTCTGGACCACTACGGCTATGAGCTGAAGGGCAAGCGGGCGGTGGTGGTTGGCCGCAGCCTGGTTATCGGCAAGCCGGTGTCCATGCTGCTGCTGGGCCGTCATGCCACCGTCACCGTCTGCCACACCCGCACCGCTGATCTGGCCGCCGAATGCCGCCGGGCGGAGGTACTGGTGGCTGCGGCAGGCAAGGCGGGCGCGGTGTCCGCCCAGTGCTTGGCCCCCGGCCAGGTGGTGCTGGATGTTGGCATCAACGTGGACGAGAACGGCAATCTGGTGGGCGACGTAGACTTTGCCGCGGCGGAGGCCACGGTGGATGCCATCACCCCCGTTCCCGGCGGCGTGGGAGCGGTGACCACCTCGGTGCTGGCCCGCCACGTCATCGAAGCGGCGGAGAAAGCCATCAGATAAGCGCATACAAAAACGCGGACAGCCTCCTGGCTGTCCGCGTTTTTTGTTGTCATGGCGCCAGCTTTTCTGCCGCCAGCGTCATCTGCTCCGCTGTCAGTTCAAATGTGGGTTCCAGCACCACGATGCGCCCCGGCCAGCACACCAGGTAGGTGTCGGAGGCCCGCTCGCCCCCCGCCCACAGCTGGTAAGCCTGCTCCGCGCCCCAGGGTGCGGGGTCGATGGCTTGATACTGATAATAGGGCTGTCCATCGTCCGTCTCTCCAGACCAGCCGTCCCGGTCATGGAGCAGTTCCTCCACGCACCAGTCGTACAGGAAGGGTACATGGACATCCACAATGGTATACTCCAGAAAGGCCACTCCATCCCCCGGCCCGATCTGATCATAAGGGATGTGCTGATAGAAATTCCGACGGCTGATGAGGAAGGTGGCCTCTGCCTGCCGCTCGGTGATATAGCGCTCGTCCTTTACTTCGGCCAAATCCTCTACCGACAGAGGCGGATCAACGACCTGATCCACAGTAGAGATCAGCCCGCTGCTGATACCCCAGAACACGCCGACCGCGATCACGCCTGTCAAGACAAAGGCCAGTACCACATCCACCCCCAGGGTAACCCCTCGGTTGAGGGCCCGGGATGCCTTCCGTCGTTTGAGGAAGTTTTTTACCCCGTTGACTGACAGAAACAGCAGCACATACATTGCCAGCATCGCAAGCAGCACCACTCGGAATCCGGGACGCCGGTCGGCCAGCAGGATATACAGCAGCGCCAGCACAGTCATGACCATCGTCGCCTGCAGCAGCCGGTGGCAGCCCCTCGTAGGGACGAACTCTCCCAAAACAGCAGCCTTTTTCGCCTTATGCCGCCAGGTAAAGTAGGAGATAAAATCGGCAACGCACCACAGGGCAAGCCCCAGCCAGATCAGGCCGGTGGCCAGATTGGTGGCGCTGGACAGCAGATCAATGGGCCGGTGCAATATGGACCACAGCCAGGCGGCGTTCATCACAAGACCGACACCCCCCAGAATGATCCAGGCAAGCAGATACCGCATGGCCATCTCCCCGATCCGCTCCAGTTCCAGGGCCGGCTCGGTATCGATGGGCACCGGGTCAGGCTCCTCATTGTAAAAGACCTGCATCTTTCCGGAGGCGGCCGCCAGCTTCCAGCCGGACTGGAGACAGAAATCATGAAACTCCTGCTGCTCCTCCGTGGGCTCCGGGTCAAACTGGGAGGCCCGCAGGTAATAGGTGACGGTAAAATGAATCTGCCTGGGCTCGATCCGCCGGTAGTGCCACCCCAGGTTGGTGATCCGTTCCAGCAGCCAGCCCTGAGCCGCTCGCTTTTCCAGATGACGCTCCATACCGGTGCGGTCATAGAAGGAAAAGAAAACATAATCCCACTTATGGTCTTTCACGGCTGTCCTCCTCTCCGAATACGGCCCGGTAGTCCCAGGCCTGGGCGCAGATACGGCGGTATTCCCCTGACAGAGCTTCTTTTCCCTTGTCGGTGAGCACATAGCTCCGGCGGCGGCCCTCCGCCCTGGTCTCCCGGATCATCCCCGCCTCGGCAAACTGCTCCAGCAGATTGTACAGGGTGCCCGACCCCACCCGCACCCGGCCCCCCGTCATGGCCGGAATGCGCTCCATGATATCCATGCCGCAGCACTCCTTGCTGAGGCAGAGCAGAATATAATACATCTGCTCGGTAAGGGTCTGGAATTTTGGCCGTGGCATGTTTCTCACCTCTATTCTCGAATATCGACATTCCCTATCTGCATTGTATTCTCGAATATCGACATTGTCAAGTCCTTCTTTGACTCTTGCACCCATTCTCCGGGGATGGTATGATAAAGGGTATGCAAAAAACTGACAAAAGTGGGTGAGGCCATGGCAGACATGGATCAAAATTTGCTGACAGTAGGCAGTGTACCCCGGAAAATGCTCACCTTTGCCCTGCCGATTTTCCTGAGCAACCTGTTCCAGCAGCTGTACAACGCGGTGGACTCTCTCATCGTGGGCAAGTTCATCGGGGAGCAGGCCCTGGCAGCGGTCAGTTCCTCCGGCAGCCTCATCATGCTGCTCACCGGCTTCATCAACGGCCTGTCCATGGGCGCCGGGGTGCTCATCGCCCGCTTTTACGGCGCCGGGGACGACGACCATGTGGAGCGGGCAGTCCACACCACGGTGGCTCTTGGTATCGCCGCCGGGTGCATCCTTACGGTGCTGGGCGTGCTCCTCAGTCCCCAGATCCTGCGATGGATCGGCACCCCTGCCGATGTGATCCAGAATTCCATTCTCTATTTCCGCATCTACTTCCTGGGGTGCAGCGCGGTGGTGCTGTACAACATGGCAGCCAGCATCCTGCAATCAGTGGGCGACAGCCGCAGCCCCATGAAGTACCTGATTCTGGCCTCCCTCACCAACGTGGCCCTGGACCTTCTCTTTGTAGCGGTACTGGACCTGGGCGTGGGCAGCGCAGCCATGGCCACCATCATCAGCCAGATCCTCAGCGCCAGCCTGGCTCTGGGGCGGCTCACCCGTACCGACCGGAGCTACCGCATCCGCTGGCGGCGAGTGCGGTTTGAGGGGGTCATGCTGCGGCAGGTTGTCACGCTGGGCGTCCCCTCGGGGGTGCAGAACTCGGTGGTCTCCCTGGCCAACGTCATCGTGCAGGCCAACATCAACGCCTTCGGCTCCTCCGCCATGGCGGGCTGCGGGGCGTACAGCAAGATCGAGGGCTTTGCCTTCCTTCCCGTCACCTGCTTCGCCCTGGCCCTGTCCACCTTTGTCAGTCAGAACATCGGCGCCCAGCGGTATGACCGGGTGCGGGCAGGCATGAAGTTCGGCCTGCTGTGCAGCCCCATCCTGGCGGAATGCATCGGCGTGGGTATTTTCTTCCTGTCGCCAGTGCTGGTTTCCGCCTTCAACAACCAGCCGGAGGTAGTGGCCTTCGGCGTCAATTACGCACACACCGTGTCCCTGTTCTACTGCTTGCTGGCCTTCTCCCACTGCTGCGCCGGTATCATGCGTGGCATGGGCCGCCCCATCGTGCCCATGACCATCATGCTCTCCGTGTGGTGCGCTCTGCGTATCACCTACATCACCCTGACGGTCCGGGCCATCCCGTCCATCCAGGTGGTCTACTGGGCTTACCCGCTGACCTGGACCATCAGCTCGATCCTGTTCGTCTTCTGTCTCAGCAAACTGCGCTTTCCCCCTATGCCCTCCCAGGATGAGAGCGCTCATCAAGCAAGGAGTGTTTCCCAGTGAAAATCATCGACAAGCTCAACCAGGACAAGGTCACCCTGTCCTTTGAAGTGTTCCCGCCCAAGACCAGCGACACCTACGAGACGGTGGCAAAGGCCACCCAGGAGATCGCCGCCCTGCGGCCCGATTTCATGAGCGTCACCTACGGCGCGGGGGGCGGCACCAGTGACTACACCGTGGGCATCGCCGCCGGCATTCAGGACCAGTATGGCGTGGATGTGCTGGCCCACCTGACCTGCGCCTCCTCCACCCGGGAGCACGTGGCAAAGGTGCTGGAACAGCTGAAGGCCAAGGGCATCCAGAATGTGCTGGCCCTCCGGGGTGACATCCCCGAGGGGGGTGCTCCCGCCCACGACTACCACTACGCCGCCGAGCTGGTGCGTGACATCAAGGCCCAGGGCGACTTCTGTGTGGGAGGAGCCTGCTATCCCGAGGGGCATCCGGAATCCCCCACCAAAAATGCCGACATCGATCATCTGAAAGCCAAGGTGGAGGCGGGCTGCCAGTTCCTCACCACCCAGATGTTCTTTGACAATAACATTCTCTATAATTTCCTCTACCGCATCCGGGAGAAGGGCATCACCGTACCGGTGGTGGCAGGCATCATGCCGGTGACCAACGGTAAGCAGATCGCCCGCATCTGCAAGCTGTCCGGCACCTACCTGCCCGAGCGGTTCAAGGCCATTGTGGACAAGTTCGGGGACAATCCCCCCGCCATGCGCCAGGCCGGCGTGGCTTA
>CALWXT010000039.1 GCA_944385575.1 uncultured Flavonifractor sp.
TCGGTGAGGGCCTTGTAGGCCAGCTTGTCCATGGCGTCGCTGGCGTTGGAGATGATCTCCCGCAGGAAGATCTCCTTATGGGTATAGATGGAGTTGATCATCAGGTCCAGCAGCCGCTTGGACTCCGCCTTGAATTGCTTTTTCGCCATTGTGTGGATGCCTCCTATATGAAAACTGTTTTTAAAAACATAGCGTTAGCACTCGACTATCTTGAGTGCTAACGCTATCATAGTCCTTCGTATGGAAAATTGCAAGGGGGTTCAAGAAATGTTTACAATTCAGCCCTCTCGGGTGGAGGCATCTATCACTGCCTGCAACTGGTTGGGGTCCACCTCTGTACCCCAGTGGTCGTCAATGAAGTCGATGATGTCCTCCCCAAAGGCGATCCCCATCGGCTCGCCGTCCAGGGTCACCAGATAGACGTTCTGCCAGTCCAGCCCGTGGGCCCGGAGCTGGCTGTCCACGTAGGCGCCTCCGGCGATCCGGTCGGGGGCCAGCTCCGGCGGATCGGTGGAGAAAGCGGCCTTCATCCGGAAGGCCACGACGCCCTTCCCGTCCTGCTTCGTGGTACCCAGCACGCCCAGAAACTCGCTCAGCTCCCAGGACACATAGCCGGCGTCTTTCACTTCCTCCAGCCGGCTGTCAAAATAGCCGTCCACGATATCCTGATATTTTTCGTAGTAAGTCTCGTTGATAAAGCCCTCATAGTCACTGCTGGTGCGGACCAGCTGATAGAGCTCTTGATTTTCCAGGTACAAGGTACCTGCCGGCAGGCCGTCCCGGCCGGTTGCCTCCACTACGTTTTCTTCCAGCCCTGCGCTCAGGTGCAGGATGCCTCTGCCGGAATAGTTGCCAGCCGGGATGATGGGGACATCCAGAGTCCACAGGATGTTCTCACCCAGGGAATCCCGCTCCACGGGGTTGGCCGCCGCGGTGCGGAGCAGCTCCGCCAGGTCGTCGGGGCAGATATACGTCTCCTCCTGACCGCCCCAGGTATACTCGCCCACATCGCCTTTCTGCAGGCCGGTGAGCAGTGTGGTCAGGGACCCCTCCGGGTCAGGGTAGCTGATGCGGAAGGAGCGGATGCGCCAGGCCTCCCCGTCCCGCTCCAGGGTCAGCTCGGCGCGGGAACCGTCTTCCCAGGGGTTCGCCCACAGCAGGGTGCTGCCGGTTGCCTCGTTTACCTGGCCTCCGGCACAGACAAACGTACCGGGACCAAAGTCGCTGGTGAAGGTGTACCAGGCGTCGTATTCCGGCAGATAAAGGGTGCCGGCTGTGTTGGTCAGATCAGCGGAGGTGATGCCGGCGTACCGCTCCAAAGTCTCGTCTACGGAAGATCGGAGGATGCGGTGGATGGGTACGGGCAGGTCGGAGGGGGAGGTCCACCCCAGGTTGGCTGCCTCCTCGGCAAAGGGAAAGTCCGTCCGGGCGGCCAGGGCGTCGAACTCTACCTGGTCAGCGTCTTCCACCAGACCGTCATCGGGAAAGTAGCGGAGAAATTCTGTAAAGTCCAGATTCTTTACATCATCATAATAGCTGGTAAAAAAGCCGCTCACCGGAGTAGTGTACACCACCCCGTCCCGCTCCGTCTGGGGGAGGAAGGCATCGTTGACCCGGTCGATCTCCTCCTGAGTCAGGGGACGGGCCTCCGCCGCCGGGGTGGGGGAGGCGGGAGGCGGCTGTTGCTGCGTACAGCCTGCCAGAGGAAGGAGCAGCGCCGGCAGCAGGGCGAACAGGATCGGTTTCATATCATTCCCTCCCATCCAGATCGTTGTGATGCTCCCGGAAGATGAGCCGGAAGCTGGGGATGTTGTCGTAGCCCAGGTTGGAGCTCTCCACAGTGAAGCGGAAGGCCTGTTCCGTCAGTTTGGCGGACACCACCACGTCCGCCCCGTCCTGGGCGATGGTCACATCGGTGAGGAAGTGGCTGTCCCGGCCCAGGGAGCCCGCCGGGAAGGAATAAGGGTACAGATCCTTCGGGTAGCCCATCGTATCCAGATTTTTGTTCAGGGCGGAGTTGGGGGCGCCGCTCTCCAGACAGGTGTTGTACAGCCGGAGGGTAAATACCCGGCTGTCCGGATCGAAGGCGGTGGAGAAGCCGGGAATGGTGGTGACTGCCGGGAAGAACGAGTAGAATTTTTCTGTACTGTCCCCGTTGGGGATGAAGGAGAAGGAGAGCCCGTCGGCGTCAATGCGGGCGTCGTAGAGCTGCTCATACCGGTCGGAAAAGACGGGCGTACCGTTCTCCGAAGCGCCGATGAAAAGGGGCTGGGCCGGGTCCAGCCAGACGGTTTCCCGCTGTTCCTGAATCTCTGTCCAGCCGGGCACCAGCACGCCGTTCCCATCTCCCAGCACCCGCACCGTTACTTCCTCCGGCATACCCTGCCAGGGAGTGCCGGAATCCAGCCCGTTGGTGGTATAGCGAACCTGGCCGGAGTCCAGGATCTCATAGCCGGTGAACTGGCTCATGGCGGTGAGCTGTACCCGCCGCCCGGAACTGCCGAACACCCACTCCAGCAGGGTGAAGTCGGTGTCATTGCCGTAGCTGACCTCCGCCAGGAAGTCGGGGCCGCAGGGGGTGAGCTTTTGTACCTGATAGCCGTCCGTTTCATAAAGCGTGTAAATGTCCTCCTCAGTGACGGGGGCGGCTAGAGCGCTGTTCTGGTTTTCTACCGCCGGGGAGGGGCTGGCGGGGGTCGGAGCCTGTGCTGCACAGCCAGCCAGAAGCAGCAAGGCAAGGGCAGCCGGAAGTATACGTTTCATAATAAAACCTCCTTTGTCACCCCTATGGTACCATGGATACCGGTACAAAGGGTGACAAAGGAGGTTACAATCCAGAGGCAAAAAGCTACGAAAAGAATTAAAAACCGAAAATTTCCAGACAATTTTTCTCTGTTTCTTCCAGACGCTGGACAAGAGAGCTGTCCGCTCCGGCGGGGATGACGGAGGCGTCGGTGAGAGTAAAGACCCGCTCCGTCCCGTTGCGCCGCACCATCAGCATGGGAACGTAGGACCAGCTGGTGACGGCAGTCTCGCCCGTCTCATTGTTCCGGGTCAGCTCTAGGGTGAGGGCGGCGGTGGTGTCGGTGAGAGGGTCGATCTGGGAGGAGATGAAGTTGCCCAGAGAGTAGCACACGAAGCCGCTTCGCTCCATGCCGTCCCAGCCGGTGACGGTGCGCGTCTCCATGGGCTGAGGCACGTGGGAGTGGCCTCCCAGCACCAGGTCGGCCCCGTTTGCAATGAGCAGGTCGGCGATCTCCTCCTGGTAGCTGTTCTGCTTGGTGCGGTATTCAACGCCCCAGTGGATCATCACCGCGATGAGGTCGGGCTCCATGGCCCGGGCGGCGGCCAGGTCGGCCTCCAGCCTTTCCGTGTCCGGTGTGGACAGGCTGGTCATGTAATCGGTGTTGAACAGACTGACGGCCCAATCCTTTCCCTGGGGCAGGGGAATGCCGTTGGTGCCGTAGGTGTAGCCCAGAAAGGCCACCGTGATGCCACCTACGTCGGCCAGGTGGATGGGACTGGCGGCATCCTCCTCCGAGGCGTAGGTGCCCACGTGGGCCAGGCCCGCCTTGTCCAGGGCGTCCAGGGTGGAGGTGAGCCCGCCAAATCCCCGGTCCAGACAGTGGTTATTGGCAGTGAGCATCAGGTCAAAGCCAAGCTCCTTCAAATCGTCAGCCAGGGCTGCCGGGGAGCGGAAGGCGGGATAGCCGGAGTAGGGACCCTCGGTGGCCAGGGTGGTCTCCAGATTGGCCACGGCGTAGTCCGCTCCCTCCACATAGGGCCTCGCCTGCTCAAAAATCGGGGTGTAGTCGTAAATACCCTGGGCCTCATCCCAGGCGTCGCGGGTCACCGGCATGTGGCTCATCACGTCCCCGCACACCGCCAGAGTAGCCACCGTGGGGGGCGTAGGGGTGGGTTCCGGCGTAGGTGAAGGCGTTGGCGTGGGGGTAGGTGTGGGCGTAACTGCCGGAGCCGGGGCGGCGCACCCAGTCAGAACCGCCAGCAGCAGAACGGCAGCAAGCTGCTTGGAATAACGCAGAACAAGCGCTCCTTTCTGATTTAACCGTAGACCGCCTTGGCCACCTGGCTGCATACGGAGTAGACCCCGTAGCTATCCTTGGCACCGCTGGCGCCGGTGGTAAAGACCACCACCCCGTCCCCGGTGTCCGGGTCGTAGGACAGCAGACCGTAGAAGCCGTAGGACGAGCCGGTGTGGTAGTAGATCCGGTCACGGCCGTACATGTTTTCCCGGTACCGCAGGGGGCGGCACTGGTAGAAGCCGTCGGGGGTCTGGCCGAAGGGCTGTTCCAGGAAAGCCACCGTCTCGGGGGAGAGCAGCTGCTGGCCCTGATACATGCCGTCCTCGGCCAGCAGGGCGGTCAGCTTGGCCATGTCCCCGGCGCTGCAGGTGAAGCCGCCGGCGAAGAAGTTGCCCCGGTAGCCCGGCGTTTCAATACACTTATAACCCTTCTGAGTAGCCACCGAGCGGGTCATGGACTTGCCCTGATACAGGGCACACAGCAGGCCGGTGTCGTCCACGCTGCCCGCCTCAAAGGCGGCGTCGATGCCCATGGGGGCGAGGATGGCGTCGCCCAGCACGTCGTCCAGCACCTGATCTGCCGCCAGTTCCAGGGTCATACCCAGCACGGAGAAGCCGTAGTTGTTATAGGTCCAGCTGGACAGGGCGCCGGGCTTGGCCCCGTAGTAGCCGCTGCCCGCCAGCCGCTGCCGGGCGCTGCTCCCCTTCAGGGCGGTCAGACTGCCGCTGGCGTCGCTGAGGGTGGAGGTGTGGGTGAGAAGCATGTCCACCGTAATGGGGGTGCTGGGATAGGAGGGGTTGCACACCGTCACTCCCCAGTAGTCCGACAGCTTGTCCTGAGGGGTAATGACGTCCTGGTCCATCAGTACCCCCGCGCTGATGCCCACTGCCACCTTGGTGAGAGAGGCGCAGCGCATCTTGTGCCGGGGCGTCATGGAGATCTGCCCGTTGACCGCCCAGCCGGAGGCGGCCTGGGCGATGACCTCCCCGTCCTGGATCACTGCCGCCTGAATGCCCATGGCGCCGTAGTCCTTCTTCGCCTGCTCCACCGCCTGCTGCAGCTCCGCCTGCGTGATCAGAGGAGGTTCAGGCGTCGGCGTGGGTGTGGGCGTAGGGGGCGGCGGGGGATCTCGGGGAATCACCGGCGCTCCTTCGTTGAGGGTGGAACTGCCTGTGTTCATATTATGAAACTGGCTGGCAGTGGCGGGCACGCAGACCGCCAGGGCAGCCGCCAGAAACAGGCAGAGTATGACGCGTTTCATCAAAAAACCTCCTTGTCGGAAATAGATTACCATACTGTGACAAATAAGGAGTTACAAATTGGCATCAGTTCGGCAACACGCAATCCGCGATTGCCCTTTTCCGGAAAATCACATATAATAGACTTCGTTTAGAATAGAGGGAGGCAAGCTATGATCCTGAATATATTGGCGGTAGGCGACGTGGTAGGCGACGGCGGCCTGGACTGCCTGAACCGGCACCTGCGGCAGATGAAAAAGCTGAAGAATATCCACTTCACCGTGGTCAACGGAGAGAACGCCTCCGGTGTGGGCATCCTGCCCCGGCAGGCCCGTGAGATCTTCGACGCCGGGGCCGACGTGGTCACCCTGGGCAACCACACCTGGAACCGCATCCAGATCGCCGACTTCCTGGAGGACGACCGCTATACCCTGCGGCCCGCCAACTACACCAACCGGGTGCCCGGCCGGGGCTGGGGCGTGTACGACGGTCCCAACGGCCTGCACATCGGCGTTATCAACCTCATCGGCCGGTGCGAAATGGACAGCAACTTTGAAAACCCCTTTACCACCGCCGACCGGGTGCTCAAGCGGATGGAGGGGGCCGACGTGATCCTGGTGGACTTCCACGCCGAGGCCACCAGCGAAAAGGGGGCCATGGGCTACTATCTGGATGGCCGTGTGCAGGCCGTCTGGGGTACCCACACCCATGTGCCCACCGCCGACGGGCAGATCCTGCCCAAGGGCACCGGCTTCATCACCGACCTGGGCATGACCGGTCCCGCCCGCAGCGTGCTGGGCATCCGGCCCGAACAGGCCATCAACCGCTTCCTAGGGGGACTGCCCCGGCGGTTTGAGCCCGCCGACGGTCCCTGCAAGCTGGAGAGCGTGGCCTTTTCCATCGACACTGACAGCCGCCGCTGCGTACAAGTGGAGCGGCTGGATCTCCGCGACTGAAAGGAAACGAAAACATGCTGAAACTCATCCACGGGGCGGACTTCCATCTGGACGCCCCTTTCGGTGCCCTGTCGCCCGAAAAGGCCCGGCAGCGGCGAGAGGAGCAGCGGCAGCTGCTCAGCCGTCTGGCCGACCTGGCGGAGACTGAGGGGGCGGATCTGGTGCTGCTCTCCGGCGACCTGCTGGACGGCGGGGAGACTTACCAGGAGACGGTGGAGGCCCTCTCCCGCACCTTGGGCCAGATCAAAGCGCCGGTGTTCATCGCCCCCGGCAACCACGACCCCTACGGCCCCCGGTCGGTATACGCCGGTACCGTGTGGCCGGACAATGTACACATTTTTACCGCCGTCCAGCCTGAAGCGGTGGAGCTGCCGGAGCTGAACTGCGTGATTCACGGTGCGGCCTTCACCACCCCTCAGGCCGACCGCTCTCCCATCATGGGCTTCTCCGCCCCCCGGGACGGGAGGCTCCACCTGATGGCCCTCCATGGGGACGTGGCAGGTCAGGGCCGGTACGGCCCCATCAATGAGGAGGATATCGCCGCCAGCGGCCTGACCTACCTGGCTCTGGGCCATATTCATGCCTGCTCCGGCCTGCAAAAGGCGGGGGACACCTATTGGGCCTACCCCGGCTGTCCTGAGGGCCGGGGCTTTGACGAGACGGGGGAGAAGGGTGTGCTGGCCGTGACGGTGGCCGACGATGGCACCGTGTCCGCCCGCCTTGTGCCTCTGGCCGCCCGGCGGTACGAGATCGTGGAGGCTGACGTTACCGGGAAGGACAGCGCAGAGGACGCCCTCCGGGCCGTGCTGCCTACATCTCCCTCCGGAGATTGCTGCCGCATCGTGCTCACCGGCCAGCGGAGCTTTGACGCCCCGGACCTTGCCGCCCTTAACGCCCTGGCGGAACCCTTTTACTTCAGTGTCAGCGTCCGGGACAATACCCGGCCCCTCCGGGACCTGTGGGACCGGGCGGGGGAGGACAGCCTCACCGGGCTGGTGCTTCGTGCCCTGAAGGGGGAAAGGGAACTGGAAGACCGAGACCTGGCTGCCCGCTTTGCCCTGGCGGCCCTGGAACACGGGGAGGACCCCTGCCCATGAAAATCAAACGCATGCGCGCCACCTTTGGGGGCCTGGACCACCGGGAGCTGACCCTGAAGGACGGCCTTAATATCATCACCGCCCCCAACGAGGGGGGCAAGTCCACCTGGTCCGCCTTCCTGCGGGCCATGTTCTACGGCATCAATACCAAGGAGCGGGACAAGCAGAACTACATCGCCGAAAAGAATCGCTACCAGCCCTGGAGTGGGGCTGCCATGGAGGGCGTTCTGGACCTGGAGTGGAAGGGCCAGGCCATCACCCTCCGCCGGAGCCAGAAAGGGAATACCCCCTTCGGCGCCTTTGAGGCGGTGTATACCGATACCGGCGAGCCGGTTGGCTTTCTCACCGCAGACACGGTGGGAGAGACCCTTCTGGGCGCTCCCCGTGAGGTATTCGAGCGCTCCGCCTTTGTGGGTCAGGGAGGGACGGCCATCGACGGTGCCCCCGCCCTGGAGGCCCGTATCGCCGCCCTGGCTTCCAGCGGGGAGGAGGATGTGTCCTACTCTCAGGTAGAGCGGGTGCTGCGTGACTGGCGCAACAGCCGCCAGCACAACAAGACCGGCCGCATTCCCAAGCTGGAAGGAGAGCTGGCGGAGATCGAAAACATCCTGGCCCGCCAGTCCAAGGCATTCCGCCTGTCTCAGGAGGCCAAGCGGGAGCTGGACAAGCTCCAGGCCGGGCAGAAGCTGCTTTTGGCTGAGCGGCAGGCCCATCTGGCCCGAGCCATGGCCGACCGGCGGCAGAAGTGGGAGGCGGGCCAGCAGGCTCTGGCGGAGGCCAGGGCCCAGGTGGAGGCCCTCACCGCCGAGCGGGACCGCTACGGCGCGCCCCCTGACGCCGAGACCCTGCGGAAGGCCCAGGAGGAGCTGAACTACCTCAATACCCTCCACTCCAATCGGAAGCTGGCGGAAAATCAGTTGGAGGAGGCCAAATCGGCGGAAACCCAGGCCAAAGACGCCGCTGTGGACCCGCTCTTTCCCGACCTGACCCCGGACGAGGCCTGGCAGCAGGCCAGCGCGGACGCCGAGACCGCCGGACGGACCGTCCCCACCGGCGGCCTGATGGGGGGTGGCATCGCCGCTCTGGTGCTGGCCGCCGGTTCCCTGGTGCTGGCCCTGATTCAGGTCCTGCCCGCTCTCTGGATGGGAGCTGCCGCCGCCGGTGTGCTGGCGGCGGTAGGCGTGGGCTTGCTGGTGTCCGCCTCCCTGAAAAAGAAGGGAGCTGCCGCTGCCCGGACGGAGATTCTGGAGCGGTATGAGGCCCAGGTCCCCGACGACATCCTGACCCGGGCCAATGCCTACCGGGAGCGGTGGGTGGTGGCCGCCGAGGCGACCCGCCGCCGGGAGGCGGTGGAGGGCTCCTTGGCCGACATTACCGCCCAGGATCAGGACACCCGAACCAGACTGCTGGCCCTGGTCCACACCTTCGCCCCCACTGTTACCGATACCTTCGGCGTGTCTGCCGCCATCTCCCGGGCTCTGAACCTGGATCAGCGGCTGGCTACCGCCCAGGTGAAGCTGGATGGGGCTCAGGCCCTGGCCGACAGCCTGCCCAAACCGGAGGCGGGCATGGAGGACAACGGCGTAACGCCCCGGTTCGATCCGGCGGAGACCGCCGCCCGGCTGGAGGCGGCCGAGAGCGAGCTGTCCCGGCTGCGCAGCGGCCTGGCCATGGCCCAGGGTGAGCTGAACAGCCTGGGCGACCGGGAGGAGCTCACCGCCCGGCGGGAGGCTATCCTGGAGGAGCTGGAGCGCCGGAAAAAGGAGTACGACGCCCTCACCGCCACTCTGGAGGCTTTGGAAAAGGCCCACACCGGGCTTCAGGCCCGGTTTTCCCCCGCCCTGAACCGGCGGGCGGGTGAGCTGCTGGCCAAGCTCACCGGCGGAAAGTACGACAAGGTGTCCCTCACCCGGGAGTTTGAGGCCCTGGCGGAGGAGCATGACGCCCTGCTGCCCCGGCGGGCGCTGGTGCTGTCCCGCGGTACCGCCGACCAGCTCTATCTGGCGGTGCGCCTGGCGGTGTGCGAGCTGGTGCTGCCGGGGGAGGAGCCCTGCCCCCTGGTGCTGGACGACGCCCTGGCCAACTTTGACGATGAGCGGATGGCTCTGGCCCTGAGCACCCTGGCAGAGCTGGGGAAGGAGCGGCAGATCCTGCTGTTCACCTGCCATAACCGGGAGGCCGCCTGGCAGAGGAGCCTGGAAGGATGAAGCGGGCGCTGAAAAAGGAACTCTACTTCTGGCTGGGCACGGCGGTGGCGGTGCTGGCCGCCCTGATTTTGGTGTTTACCTTCATCGGGCGGATCATCGTGGTGGACGGCATCTCCATGCTCCCCACCCTGGAGCACGGGGATCTGCTCCTGCTCCAGAGCATCGGCTATACCCCCGAACAGGGGGACATCGTGGTGCTCACCAAGGAGTTTGAGGATGCCGACGGACCCATCGTCAAGCGGGTGATTGCCACCGGCGGCCAGCACGTGGAGATCGACTACGCCGCCGGTACCGTCACCGTGGATGGGGAAGTGCTGGACGAGTCTTATATCAACGGGGCGATGGAGGAACCCTGGTATGAGAGCCTCACTTCTGTGGACGTGCCGGAGGGCTCCATCTTCGTGTTGGGAGACAACCGCAACAGCTCCTCCGACAGCCGGAATGTGACCCTGGGCGCGGTGGATGAGCGGTATGTGCTGGGCAAGGCAGTGTGGGTGGTCTTCCCCTTCCGGAACTTCGGCCCGGCTGCATGAGACAGGCTTCCCTTGCAATCGGAACCGGGCCGCGCTATAATGGGGCTATTCGTAAATGGAGCTGATTGACAGTGAGACTTGATAAACATGAGGAGCTGGAACAAAAGGAAGAACTGTCCGGCAGCGATTCCCTGAAGCTGGATCTGTATTTCTGGCTCCAGGCCCTGGTGGCCGCCCTGGTGCTGCTGATCCTGATTTTTACGTTCATCGGGCGGATCATCGGCGTGTCGGGCAGCTCCATGGTGCCTACCCTCCACAACGGAGACATGCTGCTGCTCCAGAGCATCGGCTATACCCCAAAACAGGGGGATGTGGTGGTGCTCACCAAGGAGTTTGACGCCGCCGACGGACCCATCGTCAAGCGGGTGATCGCCACCGGGGGCCAGCATGTGCAGATCGACTACGCCGCCGGTACCGTCACCGTGGACGGCGTGGTGCTGGACGAGCCCTATATCAACGAGCCTATGGACCCGCCTCTGGGCGAGAGCCTTACCGATGTGGTGGTGCCCGAGGGTTCCATCTTCGTCATGGGCGACAACCGCAACCACTCCTCCGACAGCCGGGACGTGACCCTGGGCACGGTGGATGAGCGGTATGTGCTGGGCCGGGCCATCTGGGTGCTGCTGCCCTTCCAGGACTTCGGGCCCATCGCCCATGGTGCTCAGGTATGACGGCGGGACTGCCCAAGCTGGTGGTGGTGCTGGGCACCACCGCCTGCGGAAAGAGCGGCCTGGGTGTGGAGCTGGCCAAAAAATTCAACGGCGAGGTGATCTCCGCCGACTCCCGACAGGTGTATAAGGGCCTGGATCTGGGCACCGGCAAAGTGACCGAGGCGGAGATGGACGGTGTGCCCCACCACATGCTGGACGTGGTGGAGCCGGGCGAGACCTATTCCGTGGCCGACTTCCAGCCTGCCGCCTATGCCGCCATTGACGACGTGATCGCCCGGGGTAAGACCCCCATTTTGGTGGGCGGCACCGGGCTGTATGTCCGTGCTGTTACCGAGGGATTCCAGTTTTCCGACAGCAAGCCGGACCCCGCTCTGCGGGAGGAGTTGGAGGGGAAAAGCAACGAGGAGCTGTACGCCATCCTGCGGGAGAAGACCGGCGTCACCCTCACCGGCGGGGAGGAGAACAACCGCCACCGGCTCATGCGGTCGGTGGAAAAGGCCCTCTCCGGCGGCTGGGAGGCCCCCAAAGCCTGTCCCCGGTATGACTGCCTGCTGCTGGGGGTGAACTTTCCCCGGGACGTGGTGTGTGAGCGCATTGACCAGCGGCTCCAGGCCCGCATTGATGCCGGTATGATCGACGAGGTGGCCAACCTCCGCTCCGCTGGGGTCAGCGACGAGTTCTTGGACCGGCTGGGGCTGGAGTACCGTTACATCCTCTGGTATCTCACCGGAAAGATCCCCACCCTGGAGGGGTTGAAGGATGAGCTGGGCCGTGCCATTAAGCGCTTTGCCAAGCGTCAGGTGGTGTGGTTCAAAAAGGATAAGGACGTGCTGTGGCTGGACATGGAGGGGGATTTCCTCTCCCAGGCCGCGGATGCAGTGGAACAATTTCTCCATGTATAGAGCATAAAAAGGGGCGGCCCGTAGGGCCGCCCCTTTTTACCTGTTTATGGAGCCTGCATCTCATCCAGAGAACACCAGGAGACATCCTCCTTGCCCTGCTGGATCGCCAGGGCGGCCTCATATTCCGCCTGGGTGACCGCCTGATAGTCCAGGTACCAGTCGGTGTGAACGGAGCCGTCAGCGTCGGTGACGGTGTCCACTGAGCCGTTGGGAGCGGTGCCCCGGCTGTGCTGGGGGCGGCCGCTGGCATCGGTGTCCGTGAAAAACATGCTGCCGAACCCGCTGGAGGTGCTGTAGGAGTAGCAATAGCTGCCGTCGGTTTTCAGATCCAGTAGTTCATCCGGGGTCAGAATATAGCCATAGACAGTCCCGTCCTCTCCCTGGCGCAGAATCTCCCAGCCATGATTGGCGCCCGATTCCAGCACCAGACGCAGCACTACCTCTGCGGCGCCGTCCTGATCCAGGTCGATGGCGGCAAAGGAATCTGCCATCAGCTGATGGCCCTCCGGGGCACTTTCCACCAGAAACCGGGGTAGGGTGATGATCCGGTTATAATCGGCGTCATAGAAAGTATCGCCTTCCAGCAGAACCCGCGCAAGCCCGGCAGACAGGGGAAGGTCGGCCGGGCCGCTCTCCTGGGGCTGTGGCTCCTGGAGGGACTGGTCCAGAGGCTGGGCGGGGGTGAGGAGGGAGAAGTCAAAGCTGTCCGCCAGGTTCTTCATGTCCTGTTTGGTCACGCCCTGGTCGGTGCCTTTCAGCACGGTGATAAAGATAAAAGAGTCTCCCAGGTCGGTGAGCAGAAAGCCCCGGCCCGGTCCCAGATCCAGAGTGATCTCCCGTCCTTCATCGGTCTTGTAGTACCACTCCTCATAGGCGGACAGATCGTCCACAGTAAAATATGCGTCGTTGAGAGCCCCCTTGACGCTGCGGCGGAACTGGTAGTCCAGCTGAGTGCCGCTGTCGGTGGTCAGATATCCGTCATAGTGGAAGGTGCCGTCCTCTGCGATCACGCCGGAATAGGCGGTGTTGTCCCCCAGAAAATCGCCCAGCAGGGAAATCCAAGCCTCCTGATCCTCCGCCACATGTTCCCAGGAGTGGAGGGTCAGGTCGTATTTGGCGGCGATCTCCTCCAGCTTATCCGCCATCTCCTGGGTGTAGACCAGATAGCAGCGGTATTTTTCCAATGCTGGATCTGTGTAGTTGCCCACCACCTTGAGAATGGCCCCGTCCGGGTCGTAGGAGGACAGGAAATCGTTCCACTCCGCCAGAGCCCGGCTCTCGGGGGTATTGATATAGCCGGACAGGCTGAGACGGTTTTCCTGCGTGGCCTGCCCGGGAGAGGCATCCGGCTGCGCCTGGGGCAGCAGCAGGTCACTCAACCCCAGCAGGTTGGCTGCCACCGCTCCGGCGGACAGGAGGATCAGCAAACCAATGGCCGCCGCCAGCAGCCACAACCTCCGCACGGAGGTTTTCTTCCGGGGCTTCTCAAAATCCTCCCACCGGATGACGGCGGAGCTGTGCACCTGGGAAAAGGTCTCCTGATAAAATTCCCGGTTACTCATCCTGCCACACCTCCCCCAACTGCTCCTTCAGCTTGGCCCGGGCCCGGGACAGGCGGGTGGTCACTGCTGAGGTCTCCAAGTCCAGCAGCTTCCCGATCTCCCGTACCGACAGTTCCTCATAGTAAAACAGCACCAGCACGATGCGGTAGTGTTCCGGCAGGGTCATCACCGTCTGATACAGGGCCTCCTGCTCCGGCTTCTGAAACACCGGCTGGGGCGGCAGCTCGTCCAGGGAGGCCCGCCGTTTCCGCCAGGGGCTGCGCAGCACGTCCCGGCAGTAGTTTACCGTCACCCGAAGCAGCCACCGGCGCAGGTGCTCCTCACTCTGGAATGCCTTTTGAGCGGTGTACAGCCGGAGAAAGACCTCCTGTACCGCGTCGTCCGCGTCCTGGGGACTGGCCAGGATGTGGAGCGCCACCCGATAGACCGTGTCCTGATAGCGCTCCACCGCGGTTGTGAAGCTGGTCTTGTCCATAGGCGTCCCCCCTTGTTTGAATTGGTTCACTTTAGATACGAGCGGAACGACGGCTTTGTCACAAAAAAGGGAAAGAATTATCCAATGAAGTTGACAGGGTTTACCAGGGAATTTATTCTAAAACCAAGGTGTTCCTAAAAGTCAGCGGTTTTCGGCCTGGACCGAAAACGGAATGGGACCGCGTCCCGGCAAGTGCCGCCGCCCGGTCCGGAAAGGATGATGGCTGTATGAAAAGAGCAAGACGCCCGCTCCTGGCTGCCCTGACCTGCTTTCTCCTGTTGGGCCTGACCTGGATTGCTCCGGCGCAGGCGGCCTCGCTGCAGGGAAGCGGGACCCCGCTGGACCCGTTTCAAATTTCCAGCGAGGATGAGCTGCGTATGATCTCGGATTTCAGCGACGCCTGCTGGATTCTGACCGACGATGTGGCGCTGACCCGCCAGTGGACGCCTGTGGTGAAATTCAGCGGCACCCTGGATGGGAACGGATATACCGTCAGCGGACTGGATATTTATGACAAGACAAATTCCTGGCCCAATGAAGCGGCATTTATCAGCCAAAATACTGGTACCATCAAGAACCTGCATCTGGAGGGTGCGGCTACCTTTGAATCCTGCCAGCTGGGCGGTGCCATGCTGGTGTTTGAAAATGCGGGCAGGATCGAGAACTGCTCGGTAAAGGGAGATATTCACCTGATTTTGAACAACACCCATGCGCAGGCCAACTCGGACTGCGGCGGAATGGTATCGTGCAACAGCGAGACCGGCGTGATCGAAAACAGCTATGCCCGCCTGAACTTTACCTGGACCGTGACAGGCGGGTCCCGCACATACCTGTACCGCACAGCCTGCTTTGTCAATCGGAACGAAGGTCAGATCAAAAGCTGCTATTCCGCTTCCAGGGCAAAATACAGCAATGATGAGTTCAGAGGCTTCAGCACAGGGACCAACATGTATACGGGTATCTATGAAAACTGCTACTATGATAAGGACCTGCCGGGGATCTATTCCGAGGGATATGACACAGACGAATCTTATCACAAGTACCCCCGGACTACGGCGGCCATGAAAACCCAGTACAATTACACCGGCTGGGATTTTGATGAGATTTGGGCCATAGACGAGAGTATCAACGACGGATATCCCTATCTGCGCAACGAGAAATCCATCACGATCCAGGCGACGGGGCTGACCCTGGACCGGACGGAGGCCGCGGTACAGGTGGGGGAAACCCTTACCCTGCGGCCGGTGTTCACCCCACAGAATGCCACCAATCAAACGGTGGCCTGGACCACCTCAAACCGGTATGTGGCCACCGTGCAGGACGGCGTGGTGACCGGCGTGGCGGAGGGCACCGCCACCATCACGGCCACCGCCGCGGACGGCGGCTTTACCGCCAGCTGTGAAGTTACCGTTACTCCTGAGACGGTGGAACCGCCAGATCCTGCCGGTACCTGCGGCCCAGACCTCACCTGGTCGCTGGTGGATGGGACGCTCACCATCTCAGGCACGGGTCCCATGAGTTATGACAGCTATGAGGCCCCCTGGGCGGATTACGGTGACGAGATCACGCAGATCGAGATAAGCGGCGGCGTCACCTCCCTGGCGGACTATGCCTTTGCCCATACCGGCGTGACGGAAGTGCTGATTCCCGCCTCGGTAACAGAGATCGGCACGGAGGCGTTTGGCAGCTGCGTCGCTTTGGAGCGCATCAACGTGGATGCCGCCAATCCGGCCTATTCCGCCCGGGACGGCGTTTTGTTCGACAAGGACGGGACGGCCCTTATCCAATATCCCGCGGGCAAGCCGGACGCGGCGTACCATGTTCCCGACGGGACGGAGCGGATTTTGGAGTCCGCTGTTTATCTGAACGACCATCTGAGGGACATCTACATCCCCGACAGTGTGACGGAGATCGCCTATTACGCCATCTCCACCTACAACACGCTCACTGTCCACGGCACGGCGGGGGGCACGGCTGAGGCGTATGTGGAGGACTTCAACAAATCCGCCATCATTCCGCTGGAATTTGAGCCGCTTTCCGACGCCGGGTATGACTACACGGTGAACTCTGTTTCGGGCACCGTGTCCGCCGGCGGGAAATTCCGGGCGGAGGTCAGCGTGACCAAGCATACCGACACCGCCCAGGGAATCATTATCCTGGCCCTGTATACCCGTGAGGGCGCGCTTTCCGATTTCATCTTCATGCAGGGAGATTTTGAGCAGGGTAAAACGTATACCTTCGGCGGGACCCTGACGGGTTTTGAAGGTGCGGTGCTCAAGGCATTTGTTTGGAGCGATTTTGAGAGCATGACGCCCATCAGCAACACAGCGAGCGGCGGAGTGAGATAACTGCCGCAGAAAAAAGAAAATACCCGCGGCCGGCCTGAAAACCGGCTGCGGGTATCTTTTGCTGCAAGTGAGATGTTGCGTTATTGGGCCGGTGTCTGCTCCTCTTCGGCTGTGGGGGCGGTCCGGGTCACGCAGGCCCATTCCACCCGGCGCTCGGAGAGCTCCTCTACCCGGATATGCAGACCGTAGGCATCCACCTCGGGGTGGCTGCCGTCCTCCGGGATCACGCTGAGCTGAGCAAACACCAGGCCGCCCAGGGTCTCGGTTTCCTCGTCCTCCGGGAACTCCACCCCCAGAGCCGCCCCGATCTCCTCCAGCTCGGCGGAGCCGGCGATCCGCCAGCGGTCGCCCCCCAGAGGGATGATCTCCTGATCTTCCTGGGGATCGAACTCATCGTAGATGTTGCCCACGATCTCCTCCAGCAGGTCTTCCATGGTCACCAGGCCGGCGGTGCCGCCGTACTCATCCACCACGATGGACAGGTGGACTTTTCGGCTCTGCATATCCCGGAACAGTACGTCGGTGCGCACGGAGTCGGGGACGAAGTAGGCCGGGCGGAGCAGCTCCCGCAGGGGCTTGGGCTGTTCCTTTCGGGCGTTGAGCAGCCACTCCCGGGTGCTCAGGATGCCGATGATGTCGTCGGCGTCCTCCTCGTAGACAGGAAACCGGGACAGACCGGAGGATTCGATGGCCTGCTCGATCTCCTCGGCCGAATCATCCGCCCATATCATCACCATATCTGTGCGGTGCACCATCACATCGCCGGCGGTCATATTGTTGAACTCGAAGATGTTTTCGATCATTTCCTTCTCGTCGGCCTCGATGGCGCCCTTTTCCTCGCCGAGGTCAATGAGCATCCGCAGGCCTTCTTCGGACACCTCGTTATCATCTTCGTTGGGATTGATGGAAAACAGCCGCAGAACCGCGTTGGTGGAGACAGTCAGCAGCCAGATCAGCGGACGCATGACAGCAGCCAGCATACTCACCACTCCGCAGGCAAAACGGGCTACCGCCTCGCTTTTTTTCATGGCCACCCGTTTGGGCACCAACTCGCCGAAAACCAGTGTAAAAAAGGAAAGAATAACAGTGACCACAATAACGGACAGGGTGTGGATAGCGGCGGCCGCAGAACCGGTCAGATCATAAGCGGATACCAGCCAGTGTGTAAGCGGACCGGCCAGATTATCAGCGGCGAAGGCCGAACCCAGGAAACCGGCCAGGGTGATACCGATCTGGATCGTGGAAAGAAAAGCGGTGGGCGTCTCTACGATCCGCAGCAGTCTGGCGGCTTTTCGGTCGCCGTTTTCAGCCTGCTTGCGAATGAGCGCCTCATTTAATGAGATTACGGCGATCTCAGTAGCCGCAAAGTAAGCGTTGATGGCAATGAGTATGACCTGAAGAAGCAGCTGAGGCCATATGGATGACAAAACAGATTCCTCCCCGAATGTAAAGATAGTGAAATCAGTATAACACACTATTGAAAAAAATCCATAAGCATAGAGAAAAAACTTGGTATCCATGATATAATAGCCGCAGTGTAACGGGGGAGGATGAGAAAAAATGAAACTGATACAGCAAGGGCCGCCCGGCGTTTGTGCCAGGGGGGAACATGCCCTGGTGTTTGTCAAGTGGCTGATCTTTGCCGCCATCTGCGGCCTGGTGTGCGGCGGGGTGGCCACCGCCTTTTATTATACTTTTTCCGCAGTAACCGACCTGCGCCATGCCCGGCCGCTGCTGATTTTCCTGCTGCCCCTGGGCGGCGTGGCCATTGTGCAGCTCTACCGGGTATGCGGTATGGCGGGTGACCGTGGCACCAACTTTGTGCTGGTGGCGGTGCGGGAGAACAGGCCGCTGCGGCTGCGCACCGCGCCGCTGGTCTTCCTCTCTACCATCATCACCCACCTGCTGGGCGGCTCCTCTGGACGGGAGGGAGCCATTCTCCAGATCGGCGGTTCCATCTCCTCCAAAATCGGGCAGTGGATGCGCCTGGACGACAAGGACAGCCGGATCATCACCATGTGCGGCATGGCGGCCGCCTTTTCCGCGCTGTTCGGTACGCCCCTGACGGCGGCCATGTTCGCTATGGAGGTCACCAGCGTGGGTGTGCTCTATTACGCCGCCATGGTGCCCTGCATCCTGTCGGCCATCGTGGGGCTGTGGGTGGCTCAGGCCTTTGATGTGCCGCCCACCGCGTTCACGCTGGAGGGCATCCCCAACCTGAGTGTCCTTACCCTGATTCAGGTCATCGGTATGGGCATCCTGTTCGCCCTGCTGTCCATCTTCTTCTGCCGGATGATGCATGCCGCCCCCCATCTGTATGAGAAGTACCTGCCCAACCCCAACGCCCGGGCGGCGGTGGGCGGCACTCTGGTGATCGCCCTGACCTTCCTGGTGTGGATCTGGAACCCGGGCAGCTACGACTACAACGGCGCCGGGGAGACGGTGATCCACGCCGCCGTCAGCGGCCAGGCCAGGCCGGAGGCCTTTTTCTTCAAAATGCTCTTTACCACTGTCACCCTGGGCGCCGGTTTCAAGGGCGGCGAGATCGTGCCGGTATTTTTCACCGGCGCCACCTTCGGCTGTACTGTTGCCCCTCTGCTGGGGCTGCACCCCTCCTTCGGAGCGGGGCTGGGCATGGTGAGCGTGTTCTGTGGTGTGACCAACTGCCCCATCAGCTCCCTGCTGCTGGCGCTGGAGCTCTTTGCCGGGGACAGCCTGGGGCTGTTTACCGGCCAGAGCCTGTGCCTGTTTGCCGTCTGTCTGGCGGTGTCCTACATGCTGTCCGGCTATTACGG
>CALWXT010000040.1 GCA_944385575.1 uncultured Flavonifractor sp.
GAGCCGCAGGCGGCAGTCAACCTGCTGCTGGACTACATCCAAAAGGAGAGAAACAAAGATGCTTGACGCCCTGGGGCGGAACATCCGCTACCTGCGCATCTCGGTCACCGACCGGTGCAACCTGCGCTGCCGCTACTGTATGCCGGCGGAAGGTGTGGAGTGGGTGGACCACAGCGCCATCCTCACCTATGAGCAGATCACCCGTCTGGTGGGTCTGTTTGCCGCCATGGGGGTGGAAAAGGTGCGGCTTACCGGTGGAGAGCCTCTGGTGCGGAAAGGACTGCACAGTCTGGTAAGGAGCATCAAGCAGGTGCCCGGCATCCGCAGGGTATACCTCACCACCAACGGCCTGCTGCTGGCCGACCAGCTGCCCGGCCTGTTGGATGCGGGGCTGGACGGGGTGAATCTCAGCCTGGACACCCTGGACCGGGCCCAGTTTGAAGCCCTCACCCGTCGGGACGAGCTGGACCGGGCCCTGGCGGGCCTGAACGCCGCCCTGGCCGCCCCCGGCCTGACAGTGAAGGTCAACTGCGTCCCCTCCGGGGAGAATGATGACCAGCTGGTGCCTCTGGCGGCCCTGGCAAAGGAGCAGGACCTGGCGGTGCGGTTCATTGAACTAATGCCCATTGGCCTGGGCTCCTCCCTCACCCGCCGGACGGAGGCGGAGGTGCTGACCATGCTGGAAGCCGCCTTCGGCCCTGCCCTTCCCTGTCCCCAAGAGGAAGGCGGCGGGCCAGGTCGGTACGTCACCTTCCCGGGGTTCCGGGGTAAGGTGGGCTTTATCAGCGCGGTAAGCCACCGGTTCTGCCAGAGCTGCGACCGGGTGCGGCTCACCGCCGGGGGATTTTTGAAGACCTGCCTGCAATATGACTGCGGGGCGGATCTGAAAGCCCTGCTGGACGCCGGAGCGGACGACGCCGCGTTGACACAGGCCATCCGGGATGCCATTGCCCAGAAGCCGGAGGGCCATCACTTTGGGCAGGCACCCACCGGCCGGGATGAGGGCCGGAACATGAACCAAATTGGAGGGTAAGACATGGGTAAGGTAATTGCCGTCTGCGTCAGTGAGCAGAAGGGCACCCAGAAAAAGAATGTGGGCTCCGCTCTGTTCGTAGAGGACTGGGGCATCCAGGGGGACGCCCATGCGGGCAAATGGCACCGACAGGTGTCTCTGCTATCCCACGAGCAGGTGGATGCCTTCCGGGCCAGAGGCGCCGTGGTGGACGACGGCGCCTTCGGTGAAAATCTGGTGGTGGAGGGCTACGACTTCAAGGCCCTGCCCATCGGCACCAAATTCCAGTGCAACGACGTGGTGCTGGAGCTGACCCAGGTGGGCAAGCAGTGCCACGCCCACTGCGAGATTTACAAGGTCATGGGCGACTGCATCATGCCCCGGGAAGGGGTATTTACCAAGGTGCTTCACGGGGGCACCATCTCGGTGGGAGACGAACTCACCATTGTGGAGGAGGGGTAATATGCGGGTTGCCATCATCACCCTCAGCGACTCCGGCTATGCCGGTCAGCGGGAGGACAAGAGCGGCCCGGTGATCCGGGAACTGGCGGAGGCGGCTGGTTACGAAATCGTGCACACCGTTCTGTTACCCGACGGAATCGAGCCCCTGGCCTCCGAATTGAGGCAGCTGTGCGACGAGGACATGGCCGATCTGGTGCTCACCACCGGCGGCACCGGCTTCTCCCCCACCGACCTAACCCCGGAGGCCACACTGTCCGTGGTGGAGCGACCCGCCCCCGGCATCGCCGAGGCCATGCGGTACAACTCTCTCCAGATCACCCCCCGGGCCATGCTGAGCCGGGCGGCGGCGGGCATCCGCAAGAGAACCCTCATCGTCAACCTGCCAGGCAGCCCCAAGGCGGTGCGGGAATGCCTGGAATTTATCCTCCCCTCTCTGGGCCACGGCCTGGAGATTCTCAGGGGGACTGCGGGCAACTGCGCCCGTTAACATAAGTCCTGAATTCTTCGAGCCCGTGGCGCCTAAAGCGCGAGCCATGGCGGCGGGCCGGGGCATGTCTGGAAACGGGCACGCCTACCATTTTGTAAAGGAGAATGCAGCATGAAAAAAGCACTGTCCCTGTCCCTGACCCTGGCCCTGGCATTGGCTCTGGGCCTCACCGCCTGCTCAGGCGGAAATCCCGGTGCCGCCGGCAGCCCGGCGGCCCAAAACAGCGAGACCCCGGCTCCCGAGGCGGAGACTGTGGACGTGGTGGTGTTCGCCGCCGCCTCCATGGAGGCCACTCTCACCGAGATCGCCGAGCAGTACAAAGAGGTGGCTCCCAACGTAAACCTGACCTTCACCTTTGACTCCTCCGGCACTCTGAAAACCCAGATCGAGGAGGGCGCGGTGTGCGACCTGTTCATTTCCGCCGCCCAGAAGCAGATGAACCAGCTGGACAGCGCCGACACCACCGGCACTAACGAGGGGCTGGACTTTGTCCTGTCCGACACCCGCATCAACTTTGTGGAAAACAAGGTGGTACTGGCGGTGCCTGACGACAACCCCAAGGGCATTGAGTCCTTCCAGGATCTGGCCTCCGACAAGCTGGAGCTGCTCTGCCTGGGCAACGACGATGTGCCGGTGGGCGCCTACTCCCTGCAGATTCTGGACACCCTGGGCATCGACATTGCCGGTCTGGAAGCGGACGGCAAGGTAACCTACGCCTCCAACGTGTCCGAGGTGGCTACCCAGGTGAAGGAGGGCGCCGTGGACTGCGGCATCATCTATGCCACCGACGCCTTCACTTATGAACTCAACGTGGTGGATCAGGCCACCGCCGACATGTGCGACCAGGTCATCTACCCCGCCGCCGTGATGAAGTGCGGCGGCAGCGAGGCCAGCCAGGAGGCCGCCCAGGCTTTCCTGGACTATATCCACACCAATGAGAGCGCCATTGCTGTGCTGGAGGGCGTGGGCTTTACCGTTTTATAAACGAGGACGGTGAACGGATTGGACTGGTATCCCCTTTTTAACTCCCTGCGGATCGCCGCCATTTCTACCTTCATCATCTTTTTCCTGGGGATCTTCGCCGCCTACTACGTGGCCAAGCTGCCCAGGCTGGTGAAGGGCGTGTTGGACGTGGTGCTCACCCTGCCTTTAGTGCTCCCTCCCACGGTGGTAGGCTATTTCCTGCTGCGGCTGCTGGGGCCCAAGCGGGTGCTGGGCATGTGGTTTCTGGAGGTCTTCGACCTACGGCTCACTATGGTGTGGTACGCCGCCATTTTTGCCTCAGCGGTGGTGGCCTTCCCCCTGATGTACCGCACCGCCCGGGGCGCTTTTGAATCCTTCGACATGACCCTGGCCCACGCGGCCCGCACCCTTGGCCGCTCTAACACCTGGATCTTTTGGCGGGTGATGCTGCCCTGCTGCAAGCAGGGGATCATCGCCGGAACGGTGCTGGCCTTCGCCCGGGCCCTGGGCGAGTACGGCGCCACCGCCATGATCGCCGGGTACACCCCCGGCAAGACCGCCACCATCTCCACCACCGTGTACCAGCTGTGGCGCACCGGGGACGACGCAGGGGCCATGAAATGGGTGCTGGTCAATCTGGCCATCTCCGCCGTGGTGCTGCTGTGTGTCAACATGCTGGAGAAAAAGGATCGCAGGCCTCGCCGGAAGGCGGCTCCCGTGTCCGGGGAGGTGGAATGATGAACCTTTCTGTGGACATACACAAGGATCTGGGCACTTTCAAACTGGACGTGTCCTTTGAAACGGACAGCGGACAGATCACCGGCCTGCTAGGGGCCTCCGGCTGCGGCAAGAGCATGACCCTGCGATGCATCGCGGGCATCGAGAAGCCCGACCGGGGCCGCATTGTACTGGATGACAAAGTGCTGTTCGATTCGGAACAGCACATCGACCTGCCGCCCCAGAAGCGGCGGGTAGGCTATCTGTTCCAGAACTACGCCCTGTTCCCCAACATGACAGTTGCTCAGAATATCGCTGTGGGCGCGCGGGACAAAAAGGTGCGGCAGGAAACGGTGGAACGGCTGGTACGCACCCTGTATCTGGATGACCAGGAGAAAAAATATCCCCGGCAGCTCTCCGGCGGACAGCAGCAGCGGGTGGCGCTGGCCCGGATTCTGGCCAGTGCGCCGGAGGTACTGCTGCTGGACGAGCCCTTCTCCGCCCTGGACAGTTATCTAAAATGGCAGGTGGAGCTGGAGCTTTCCGATTTGCTCTCCGCCTTTTCCGGCCCGGTGATCTTCGTCACCCACAACCGGGACGAGGTTCAGCGGCTGTGTCAGCAGGTCTGCGTGCTGGATCAGGGGAGGTCTCAGTCCGTCCTGCCGGTGAAGGAGCTTTTTGAAGCACCCCGTACCCTGTCCGCCTGTCTGCTGTCCGGGTGCAAAAATATCTCCCGGGCCAGAGCCACAGCGGACGGCAAGGTAGAGGCCCTGGACTGGGGGGTAACCCTGGAACCGGGAAGGCCGCTGCCGGAAGGGCTGAGCCATATCGGTATGCGGGCCCATTACATCAGGCCCGTGGACGGCCCCGGTCCCAACCGCCTGCCCTGCAAGGTGGAGCGAGTAGTGGAGAATGTGTTCTCCACGGTGGTCATGCTGTCCACTCCCGGCGGCAGCCAGGGCTTTTCCCGGCTGCGCATCGAGCTGGAAAAAGGCCGGTGGTCGGAATTGACAGGCAAAGACCCCCTGTGGTTGGAGCTGCCGCCCGGGGACTTGCTGCTGTTGACCCAGGACAGATAAAAACCGCCGGGACCGGCAATGCCAGTCCCGGCGGTCTTCTTATTCCCAGCAGTCCACGGAATAGTCCACCTCAGTGATCTCACAGGGAATCTTCACCCCATTGGAGGTAACTCCCAGCTTGGCCGCCCGCTCTCCTGTACAGGTGGCAAGCACCAGATATTCCCCCGTTCGCTCGCCGCCTGTGGGCAGCTCCAGATCCAGGACGTCTCCGCCGAACAGTCCGGAACTGCTGCGCACGCTGATCTCCGACTGATCCACCATTTCAGGCAGATAGACCAGATACTGCACCTGGGTTTCGTCGCCGGACGGCTCTGTATGCCGAAGCACATAGGCAACCTTCTTATCTTTATCCAGGCTGTCGAACCACGTCCTTATCCGGGCATCCTCCGCCAGGCTCAGATATTCCTCCACAGGCATGGAGGCAACCCCTCCGCCGTGGGCGCTGTTGGAGGCCGTAGAGAGGCCCAGGATCAGGAAGATGGTCAGGATGAAAAGGACGGGAATCAGAATGACCACCAGGAGGATTTTCCACAGGGTCTTGTCCTGCCGCCTTACCGGAGGCGTGAAGCCTTCCCCGAACTCAGGCAAAGGGTCGCCGCAGTGAGGACATACCTTCCAGTCCGGTTCCACCGGAGCGGCGCAGTTGGGGCAGGTGGCCTTCAGCCGGGCTCCACATCTGGGACAGGAGATGTACCGCTCAGTGACGGGAGCGGCGCAGCTGGGGCACTTCAGGTCGGAGTAGCTTCCCCGCACCAACAGGTAGATGATCAGGCCCACAAACACGGGGGCCAGCACCGCCACCAGAGTCCACAAGACGGCGTTCATTCCCCGGCGGCTGGCATCCCGGTACACATAGACGCCCACCAGCACAGGGATGCCCACCAGGACGGCCAGGTATACAATGAGAAACAGAACGATATTCAGCGACATCAGCATGTCAGTTCCCTCCTTTTCTGCATAAACACAACGGTAAGAACACAGGCCCCCGTAACGGCGGCACAGAGATAAACCACGCAGGCCAGGGCCAGGGCGGGATAAATCGGATACAGCAGCCCCGCCGTCAGGAACAGGCAGAGCAGACACAGCATCCCAGCCAGCACCAGCAGGGTGGTCTGCCGACGCAGACGGCGGCGCTCCAACTCCGCCCGCAGGGTGGTCTCCCGGAGGACGGGGGGCATTTCCCCGTCAAAACGGTAGATCTGCTTCATGCTCCAATGCCTCCTTCAATCGTTTTCGCGCGTGATTCAGTCGGGATTTCATAGTACCTTCCGGAATGCCCAGGATCTGCGCCGCAGACGAAAGGTCCATATCCCGGAAGTAGAACAGGATCACTGCCACCCGCAGTTTGTCGGGCAGCCATTCAATGGCCTGGTGGAGATCGGCGTACGCCTCCTCCCCCTTCGTCTCCTCCGCCGGTACCGACGCCAAGAGGGCATCCTTCTCCTCATTGCTGGAAAATCGGTTCCAGATGGGGCTGCGGGCCAGCCGCCGCAGGGTGCTGCGGTAGGTGTTGACACAGATCCGGGTGAGCCAGGGTTCAAATGGCTGAGCCGGATCATACTGATCCAGATGGGCCAGAGCCTTGAGCCAAGTTTCCTGATACAGGTCGTCCGCGTCGTGGGGGCTGGCGCACAGGGTGCGGCACAGGCCGTACAGACGCGTGCCATATTGCCGGATATAAACATCTATCAAGCGCTCTCGCCCCCTTTCACTGACACATACGAACCAGGCAGGCAAAAGGTTCACTGTTTTTCAAAAAAAGCGGGCCGTCAAGCGGCCCGCTTTCCATTTCACTTGCCCAGTTCCTTGTTTTTGGCGAAGGCCGCCATCACTGCCTGAATGGCAGCGGAGCGGAAGCCGTTTTCCTCCAGGGCGGCCACTCCCACAATGGTGGAGCCGCCAGGCGAGCACACCTCGTCCTTCAGCTGGCCAGGGTGCTTGCCGGTCTCCAATACCATGGCTGCGGCACCCAGCACGGTCTGGGCGGCATAGGTCTGGGCCTGGGCCCGGGGCAGACCGGCCATCACGCCGCCGTCGGCCAAGGCCTCAATGAACTGGTACACATAGGCCGGACCGCAGCCCGCCACGGCGGTATACTGGTCCATCAGGCCCTCGCTGATGCGCTCCACCCGTCCGGCGTCAGCCAGAATGGCCTCCACGGCGGCAAGGCCCGCCTCGTTCCCCACACCACCGTCGGTGAGGGCCAGCATGCCCTTGCCGATAGCCGCGCAGGTATTGGGCATCACCCGCAGGATGGGGATGTCCCAGGAAATTCCCTTCAGGAACCCCCGGAGAGCGGCGATCTCCACACCGGCAGCGATGGACACCAGAGTCTTGTCCTCACCCCGCTCATGGCAGGCATTGAGGGCGGGCACCAGGGCCGCCGCCACGCCGGAGAGCACCTGGGGTTTGACACAGAGGAAGACCACCTCTGCCCCCTCCACAGCGGCCACGTTGTCCGCCGCCGCGGTGCAGCCCAGTTCAGCCGCCAGCTCCTCCGCTTTCTCTTTGGCATAGTCGGCAATAACCACCTGATCCGGCCCGATGGCCCGGCAGGCCGCCCGGATCAGGGCCCCGCCCATGTTGCCGCTGCCAATAAACGCCACTCGTTTCATATCCGTCATCCTTTCTGTTCTCACCAGTCCGGCTCCAGGTCATCCAGCAGCTCCAGGTCCCGGAACACCGCTGCCACCCGTGCCTCGTATTCCGCAGGGTCCTTCGCCTTGCGGATCGCTTTTCCATATTTTGCTCCGTCCCGAAACAGACAGATCAGATAGCACCACAGCTCCTTCATCCGCAGCATGGCGCTGTGCCGGCTGCCGAAGCCCTGCGTATAGCCGTCAAAAACCTCAGACAGGAAGCCCTTCAGCTCCTCTTTGGAAGCGGCGGGGCCTCCCGCCAGCTTCCGGGCCAGGGCCGGGTCACCGATGAGCCCCCGGCCCAGCATAAGCCGCTCTACCCCGGGGCACTCCGCCCGGAATCCTTCCACCGCCTTCACGGTATTCAGGTCTCCGTTGTAGCACACCGGAGCACGGCTTTTGGCCGCCGCGGCGGCAAACAGCTCCCGCCTGGGGTGGTTCTTGTACTGATCCTTCTGCACCCGGGGGTGGATGATCAGTTCCTTGATCGGGTACTGATTGTAAAGCTCCAGGATGGGCCAAAATTCCTCCGGGTCGGCAATGCCCAGTCGGGTTTTGATGGAGATGGCAATGGGACATTGGGGGAAAACCTCCTCCAGAAACGCCGCCAGCTCCTCTGGATGGGCCAGGAATCCCGCCCCCTTCCCTTTTGCGGTCACTGTGCCGGAGGGGCAGCCCAAGTTCAGGTTGACCTCCTCATACCCCATATCCGCCAACGCGTTGGCCGCCCACAGAAAATCATCCGCCCGGCGGGTGAGCAGTTGGGGGATCAGAGGCACTCCCGCATTGCCCGCCGGTTCGATCTCCCGCAGCTCCCGCTTGGGAAACACGTGATCCTGGGTGGGGGAAAGAAAGGGAGTGTAGTAACGCTCCACCCTTCCAAACCACTTCTGATGGGCGCTGCGGTACCATACGCTGGTGACCCCCTCCATAGGGGCAAATTCGATCTTCAAACGGCTCTCTCCTTATTTCACACACTGCTGTTGGAAATTGTAGACCATCCTCTCCCTCTCTGTCAAGAGCACTTCCCTCTTGACAACCGACCACCTCGGTGCTATACTTCCCTTGTGGTTAGTTATTGCTAACCGTTATCTTTTCCATTTTAGTTAGTTCTAGCTAACCTAGAAAGGGGCTCTACCATGCCGTTTGAACAAGCTCTTGTGGAACACGCCGCCCTGACGCTGGCAGGCCTGAAGCCTGCGTCTCTGTTTCGTTTCCTTCCGGGAGAGGACAGCAACTTCATTCCCGCTTTTCTGGCCTGCCGGGAGGAACTGGGCAGGCAGGGTCTGCGTCTGGTGATTCTGAAGGGATGCAGGCGGACAGGCTCTTACCTGCTCTGCCTCTACCGGGAACGGGAGCTGGCCGACCTGCTGGAGCAGACAGAGTACCGGCAGTTCCTCTATTCCATAGGCTACCGGCCCTGGGACGGGGTGCGGGGCTGCCTGCGGCAGCTGGCAGTACGGCTGTGCCTGGAGGAGGAATTTCCCCATGAGATCGGCGTCTTCCTGGGCTATCCCCTGGAGGATGTGCAGGGCTTCATCACCCATGGCGGCAGGAACTACACCTGCTGCGGCTGCTGGAAGTGCTACGGCGACCCGGAGGAGGCCATGCGGCGGTTTGCGCGCTACCGCCGCTGCACCGCCCTCTACCGCCGCCGTTACGCTCAGGGCGCGACCCTGGGGCAGCTCACCGTAGCTGCCTGAATTCTCTCACATGAAAGGAAGGAACACACATGAGCAAGATCGCGATCGTCTATTGGAGCGGCACCGGAAACACCGAGGCCATGGCCAATCTGGTGGCCGAGGGCGTCACCGCCGCCGGCGGGCAGGCCGACCTGCTGACCCCCGAGCTGTTTGACGCCGGTCAGGTAGGCAATTACACCGCCTTCGCCTTCGGCTGTCCCTCCATGGGGGCCGAACAGCTGGAAGAGGCGGAGTTCGAGCCCATGTTTACCGCCGTCAAACCCAGTCTGGCGGGTAAGACCATCGGTCTGTTCGGCTCCTACGGCTGGGGAGACGGAGAGTGGATGCGCACCTGGGCAGCCGAGTGCGAAGATGCCGGGTGCAATTTGGCCGACGAGCCGGTGATCGCCTGCGGGGCTCCCGAGGGCGACGCCGCTGACGCCTGCCGGGCCCTGGGCCGCACTCTGGCCAGTTGAATCCATATATAAAAAAAGGACGCTTCCGCGTCCTTTTTTTATGCCTTCGGCATGCCGCCCATGGCATGCTCCTTGATCTTCTGAAAAGTCTCCTCACTGAGGTCGTGCTCGATCTTGCAGGCGTCCGCCGCCGCCACCTCGGGACTGACACCCAGACGGGTGAAAAATTCCGTCAGCAGCTTGTGCCGCTCATAAATCCGGCGGGCAATCTCCTCACCGGCGGGGAGCAGGGAAATGAAGCCTTCTTTATCCATCTCAATATAGCCGCTCTCCCGCAGCTTCTTCATAGCCACACTGACGCTGGGCTTGGAAAAATGCAGGTGATTGGCGATATCAATGGACCGCACCAGGCCCTGGGTCTCATGCAGGCTGAGGATGGTTTCCAGATAATTTTCGGCGGATTCGTAAATATTCATGCGTATATCCTTTCCAACAGGGGCTTTTTCTTACAGTTTAACACAGTTCAGCCCTGTTGGCAAGGCGGTTCCAGCCGCCGCCAGGCGGGCACCTGACGCCACAGCAGGCAGGCCAGCCAGCCGCACAGCAGGCCCACCGCCATGCCAGCCAGCACATCGGTGGGGAAATGGACGCCCACATACAGCCGGGAGAAACCCATCAGAGCGGCCAGCACCACGCCGGTCACCTTCATCCACCGCCGGGGCAGGGTACGGCACCAGGCAGAGGCGGCGGCAAAGGCCGCGCAGGTATGGCCCGACGGGAAGGAGTTGGGGTCATGTTCCGCCACCAGAGGCACCAGTCCCTCCACCGTCAGCCAGGGCCGGGTGCGGCCCACCAGGTGCTTGAGCGCCACATTGGTACACAAAAGGCCCAGCAGCATGGCAAGCAGGCTGGCCAGCCCCGCCTTCCGGGTCTTCCGGAAGCAGAGCATGAGCAGGGAGACCGCGATCCACAGCATGCCCGCATCCCCCAGCTTGGTATACACCTGAAACAGTCCATTCAGCACCGTGCAGCGCAGGAATTCCTGAATCCACAGCAGCACGCCGCCATCTATATTCAGCAGCCATTCCGGCATAATCGTTCCTCCTGAAAAAAATCAGGGGCGGCGGATAGACCGCCGCCCCTTTCACTCTGATTTTTTCTTACTCCTGAGCTCCGTCATCCCACTCGCAGGCAATGATGGTGCCCGTCGCCATCTCAAAACGGTCCGTCTTGACGATGTGGCTCTTGCCTACCCGGACCTCCTGGGTACCAATCTCCGTGGTGATGGGGTTGACCACGTTGCACTCAATGGTGAAGGTCAGGTCCAGCAGATTCTTGTCCGTACCCACCAGCAGCATATCTCCGCTGGCGCTGACGGTAGCGTTGGTGGTGTGGGGCGCGGACTCCACGGCCACAACCTGGCCGTCCAGCATTTCACCAGAAGCCATCAGGGTGGCGTCTCCCGCATCCACAAAAGCCTTCACATTCTCATAGACCTCCGGCCGGACACTCTCTACCAGCACCTGATAGGTCACGTGGGTGGTCTTGGGGTTGACAGCCACCGTACCGTTGGGGCCCAGGAACTTGACGCCCAGCACCGCCGCGGCAATGATAATCACCAGGATCACCAGCAGGTCCACGATGTTGATTTTTCCAAAGAGTCTTCCCTTTTCGTCTATCATCTTTTATAGCCTCCGAGGTTGTAAATTGACATAATCATTGGTACAATGGTACTCAGGTATTGTACCATAAGTCCCCACGGCCCGACAAGTACTTTCTTCGGAGGTTTCCGTTTTATGAAGGTCATCCATCTGATCTCCGGCGGCGACAGCGGCGGGGCCAAAACCCACGTCCATATGCTGCTTCAAAATTTATCCCGCACCATTGATGTCACCATGGTGTGTTTCATGGAAGGTCCCTTTGCCCAGGAGGCCCGTGAGCTGGGTATCCACACAATCGTGCTTCCCGGTCACAATCTGCTGCACACCTTCCACACCCTGAAAAAAATGGTGCTGGAGGACGGCTATCAGATCATCCATTGCCACGGCGCCCGGGGCAATATGATGGGCGCGCTGCTGCGGAAGGCCACCGGCCTACCGGTGGTCACCACCGTCCACTCCGACTACCGGCTGGACTATCTGGGCCGGCCCTTCTCCCGCATCACCTACGGCACCATCAACACCATCGCCCTGCGGCTATTGGACTACCGCATCGGCGTGTCCGACGCCATGACCGATCTGCTCATTTCCCGGAAATTTGATCCGGACAAGCTGTTCACCATTTATAATGGTCTGGACTTTACTCCCCGCACCCCAGCCATGACCCGGGAGGAATACTGGAAAAGCGTGGGTCTGAAGGCCGATGAAAACAGCGTTGTGGTGGGCATCGCCGCCCGACTCAACCCGGTAAAGGATATCGCCACCCTGGTGCGTGGCTTCGCCCTGGCCCATGAGACCTGCCCCAATCTGCGGCTACTCATCGCCGGAGACGGCGAGCAGATGGACATGCTGAAAAATCTGGCCCGGGAACTGGGCGTGGAAGAACACGTCTGCTTTGCCGGCTGGGTCAGCGACACCGACAGCTTTTACAATGCGCTGGATGTCAACACCCTCACCTCCCTGTCTGAGACCTTCCCCTATTCCCTCACTGAGGGTGCCCGGGCCGGCCTGCCCACGGTAGCCAGCCGGGTGGGCGGCGTGCCCTACCTCATTGAGCACGGGGTACACGGCTTCCTTTTTGAGGCGGGAGACGCCAAGGCTCTGGCCCATCACCTGACTGCCCTGGCTCAGGACCCGGAGCTGCGCCGCCACATGGGCCAGCGGCTCTATCAGCGGGCCAAGCAGGATTACTCCCTGGAGAGCACCCTTCAGCGGCAGCTCTCCATTTACGAAGCCATTCTCCGCCGCCAGGCCCGGAAGGCGGGCAAGCGGGACGGCGCCCTGGTGTGCGGCGCCTATGGACGGGGCAACGCCGGTGACGACGCCATTCTGGAGGCCATCGTCACCGAGCTGCGGCAGGTGGACCCCGACCTGCCGGTATGGGTGCTCTCCCGCAACCCAGAGGACACCCGGCTCACCTATCGGGTCAACTCCATTTACACCTTCGCCTTCCCAAAGTTCCTGTGGCGGATGCGTAAGACCCGCCTGTATATCAATGGCGGCGGCTCCCTGATGCAGGATGTCACCAGCCACCGCTCCCTGTGGTTCTATCTGTTCACCATCTCCTGGGCCAAAAAGCTGGGCAACAAGGTGATGATGTACGGCTGCGGCATCGGACCCATTACCTCCCCAGCCAACCGGCGCCGGGCCTCCCGGGTGCTCCAGAAAAGCGTGGACGCCATCACTCTGCGGGACACCCACTCCAAGGACGAGCTGGACGATATGGGCGTCACCAAACCGGAGATCATCCTCTCCGCCGATCCCACCGTCATCCTGCCTCCTGCTCCAGAGCAGGCCATCGACGGCATCCTGGAAAGTCAGGGCATTGATCCCAAAGGCAATTATATCGGCTTTGCTCTGCGGCCCTGGCCGGGTTTTGAGGACAAAGCCAGTGTCTTTGCCTCCGCGGCAGATTACGCCTATGAGCAGTATGGCCTGACCCCCGTCTTTTTACCCATCGAGCGCCGTCTGGACGTGGCCGCCGCCCGCACCGCCGCCCAGTATATGAAGGCCCCCCACTATATCCTCAGCGAGACCGGCAGTTCCAGCCATACCATCGGCCTGTTTGCCCGGATGCAGGCGGTGGTCTCCATGCGCCTGCACGCCCTGGTGTTCTCCGCCGGGCAGGGTGTGCCCCTGGTGGGCGTGGTATACGACCAAAAAATCAGTTCCTTCCTGTCCTACATCGGCCAGGATCTGTACACCGATCTGAGCCAGGTGACGGCGGAAACTCTGAAGGGATATATTGACGCCGCCTGTAAACGGATCGGGGACACAGAATTCCTGTCCGGCGGTGTGGAACGGCTGCGTCAGGTGGAGCAGCGCAACAGCGAGACCGCCCGCCGGCTGTTGGAGAGGTGAGGCGCCTGTGAATCAGATCCTTTGCCTCTCTCCCTCCCCCTGGCGGAGCATTCCCACCCGCACCCAGCAGCTGATGACCCGGCTGAAAGACGCCAAGGTGCTCTACTTTGAGCCGCCGGGTAAGCAGTGGAAAAAACCGGGTCGGGAGATGCGTCCCGGCCTGACGGTATGCACCCTCCCCCCTGTGCTGGAGGCCGAGGAACGCCACCGGCTGTTGTTCCGCCGGCACTACCGGAAGCTGGCCGCCCACATTCAGCGGCAGATGGACCGCCAGCGGTTCCGGGAGCCGCTGATCTGGTGCACCGCCCCGGAGCATGTCCACCTGCTGGAATACCTGCCCCACAAGGGGATCGTATATGACTGCGACCGGGACTGGCCCGACCAGCCCCCCGAGTGGGAAAGCGACCTGGCCCTGGCCGCCGATGTGATCTTCGCCGCCTCACCAGGCCTTATCGACCATCTCTCCCCCTGCAACGATAACATCGCCCTGCTGCCCAATGGTGGCAACCATCAGATGTTCACCCGGCCGGAGGGCGAATGTCCGCCTGAGCTGACCGGTCTCTCCGGGCCGGTGCTTGGCTACTGCGGCGTAGTGTGGGAGGATCTGGACCTGACTCCGGTAGCTGAGGCCGCCCAGGCTCTGCCCCAATGTACTTTCGTTTTCCTGGGCAAGGTGGAGGACAGCCCCATGGCCCGCCATCTGGAGCGGTACCCCAACGTGTGCTTTCTGGGCCGCCGGGCCCCGGTGGAGGTGCCCGACTACCTGGCCCGGTTTGACGTGTGTCTCAACCTGCGCCGGCGGTCGGAGCGGTATGACGATATCGTCCCCACCAGGGTATATGAGTATCTCTCCTCCGGCAAGCCCATCGTGTCCATGTTCTACCCCGATCAGGTGGAGCACTTTCCCGACGTGATCTACGGCGCCCACTCTCCGGAGGAATTCGCCCGGCTGTGCTGCCGGGCCCTGGCCGAGACCGGCGACTGGGCACGCCTCCGCCGGCAGGAGCACGGCGCCGGCGCCGCCTGGCCGGTGCGGGCGGAAGAAGTGCAGCGCATCCTCACCGCCATCGGCCTGTACCAGTAACGCATATCTACGCCCCCGGCCCCGTAAGATGGGCCGGGGGTGTTTTTATGCTGACGGCAATCTGCTCCGACCCGGTGACGATCCTGACCTGTTTGCTGGTGCTGGCGGTGGCGGCGGTTAACGGCTGGACCGACGCACCCAACGCCATCGCCACTGCGGTGTGCACCGGAGCACTCTCCTTCCGCCGGGCGGTCTGTCTGGCCGCCCTGTGCAACCTGCTGGGGCTGATGTGGGTCACGGCGGTCAATACGGCGGTAGCGGAAACGCTGTTTTCCATCGCCGGGTTCGGCGCGGACACCCAGGCCGCCCGCTCGGCCCTGTGCGCAGGGCTGTGCGCCGTTGCCCTGTGGTCCACCGCTGCCTGGCGGTTCGGCATCCCCACCAGCGAGAGCCACGGTTTGGCCGCCGCCGTCACCGGAGCCGCCCTGGCTCTGCCCGGCGGCATGGTGCACGCCGGACCCTGGCTGAAAATTCTGGTTGGGCTTGTACTGTCGGTGGGGTTGGGATGGTTCCTGGGACGGCTCTGGGCCCTCCTTCTGGACCTTCTCCGCCCCTCTCCCACCCTGTGCCGCCGGGGGCAGGTGGGGGGCGCGGCAGCTATGGCGTTCCTCCATGGGGCCCAGGATGGTCAGAAGTGCCTGGGCATCCTGCTGCTGGGGCTGTCCCTGTCTGCCGGCGGACCGGCAGATTTTACCGTTCCCACCGGGCTGTCGCTGCTGTGTGCAGGCGTGATGGCAGCGGGTACCGCCCTTGGCGGGCGGAAGATCATCGACACCGTGGGACGGGAGATGGTGTGTCTGGCCCCCAGGCAGGGGCTGGCCGCCGATCTGGGCGGCGGAGCCTGCCTGCTGCTGTGCACCCTGCTGGGACTGCCGGTCAGCACCACCCACGCCAAAACAGCCGCCATCCTGGGCGCCGGCTCCAAAGCCAACCGCCGGATCGCCGGGCAGATCGCCCTCACCTGGCTGTTTACCTTCCCCGGCTGCGGAGCACTGGGATTTTTCCTGGCAAGGCTCTTTCTCTTTGGGCCGTAATGTGGTATACTGCCTTCCGTGCGAAATCCCCACTTTGGGACAGGAGGCGACCTTTTCTTATGTATCACACCGCCATCTTCGACCTGGACGGCACCCTGCTGGACACCTTGCAGGACCTTGCCGACAGTGCAAATTATGCCCTTGCGCTCCATCATCTGCCCGTCCGCACCGTGGACGAAATCCGCCGCTTTGTGGGCAACGGTGTGGGCCTGCTCATTCACAGGGCAGTACCCGAGGGCACGGATGAGACGCTGGAAAATCAGGTGCTGGCCGATTTCCGGGCCCACTACCTCATCAATATGGAGCACAAAACCGCCCCTTACCCCGGCGTGCTGGAGCTTCTGGACCAACTGCGTGCGGCAGGTGTCCGGACGGCGGTGGTGTCCAACAAATTTGACGGCGCGGTGAAGGGTCTGTGCCAGGCCTATTTCGGTGACCGTGTGGAAGTGGCCATCGGGGAATCCCAGGGCGTGGCGCGTAAGCCCGCCCCCGACACCGTCTTCCGCGCCCTGGCCGAGCTGGACGTCCAGCCGGAAGGTGCGGTGTACATCGGCGACTCCGATGTGGACATCCAGACCGCCCACAATTCCGGGCTGCCCTGTATCTCGGTCAGCTGGGGCTTCCGGGACGAGGCCTTCCTCACCGGGCACGGGGCCACAACCATTGTTGCTACCCGGGAAGAGCTGGCCGAACTGCTGCTGAATAAATGACGGAAAACCGGACCGGCAAAATGCCGGTCCGGTTTTTTCTTGACAATATCGAGGAACGATATTACAATATCCATAGACGATATCGTGTCTCGATATCAGGAGGTGAGGAAGATGGGCCGCAAGACCCTGGAGCTGCTGACCGAGTCCATGTTTTACGTGCTGATGTCCCTGCTGAAGGAGGACCGGTGCGGCACCGAGATGGCCGACTGGGTGCAGGCACGCACCAAAGGCCGGGTTCGGCTGGGGCCCGGCACGCTGTACACCATTCTAGCTAAGTTTCAGGAGGAAGCACTCATTCAGGAGACGGCGGTGGATGGCCGGCGGCGCACCTATACCCTGACAGAGGAGGGCCGCAGGCGCTACCTGGAGGAGGTGGCCCGGCTGCGGGCCTGCCTGGGCGACGCGGAGGAGGAAGCGCCATGAAGGACAGGGTACACAAATGGATCTATATTAACCCGTTGGATATGGATCACTTTGAAGGCTGGCTGGAGGAAATGGCCCGGAAAGGGCTGCTGTTTGAACGCATGTCCTACTGGGGTGTGGTGTTTCGGCGGGGAAAACCCGCCGATCTGCGCTACCGGCTGGAGCCCACCGGGCGGCTGTGGACTCGCGAGAGCAAGGACTACTGCAGGGAGCTGGGCTGGGACTATCTGAGCCAGGCGGGGCAGTATTTTGAGCTGTACGCCAACCCAGACCCGGAGGCCCCGGAGCTGCACAGCGACCCGGTGGTACAGAGCTACGCGCTGGATCTGCTGGGCAAGTGGCTTCGCTGGCACTTAGTTCTGACCCTGCTGCTGGCCGCCGTCTTCTTCACCGTCCTCACCCAGCAGGCGGAAATCTTCATCTTCCCCAGCCTGTGTCTGCTGTTCTTTGATCTGGTCGTCCTGGCCCAGGATATCCGGACCTATGTCTCCTTCTTCCGTCTGCGGCGACATCTGGCAGAGGGCACGCCGCCTCAGCGGGATGGCAGCTGGCGGCGGAGCATGCGCTGGCGGAAGCTCCCCATCCTGGTGGGGCTGGTGGTACTGCTCCTGGAGCTGGGATTTTTGGCGTTACTTTTCCTGGCTTGATCCGCAAGTTCGATTTTCAAACGCATGGGAGGAATGACCATGAAGGATACAGTGCGGAAATGGATGCGCCTGGACCCTATCGATATGAACCACTTCGAGGGCTGGCTGGAAGCTATGGCCCAAAAGGGGTTGTTCTTTGAACGCACCTGGGCTTTGGGCATCGTGTTCCGCCGGGGAGAGCCCGCCGACCTTCGCTACCGGCTAAATCCCGCCGGAAATCTGTGGGGACGGGAAAACCGGGACTACTGCAAGTCCCTCGGTTGGGAGTACGCAGGCAACACGGGCAAATACTTCGACCTGTATGTCAACCGCGACCCGGAGGCCCCGGAGCTCCACACCGATCCGGTGGTACAGAGCTATGCGCTGGAACAGATCGCCAAAAAAGTCAAGCGGACCTGTATCGCCCTGACCCTCCTGACTCTGGTAATGCTGGTCCTTATCTTCCTGCCCTTTTTCCTGCTGTCCACCCCCATCCGCTATCAACTGGTGGAAAACCCCGTCGGAGGCAACCTGCTTTACCTGGGTCTGGAGATCCTGTCCACATATATGACAATCCGAACCTACAGAGCCTTCTTCCGCCTGCGCAGGCGGCTGGAGGAGGGGACGCCACCCCAGCGAGACGGAAGCTGGAAACGCGTTGCCCGTCGGCAGCGGGTACTGAGCTGGATCGTCTGGGCTCTGTGCATCATTTACTTGGGCGCGCTGGTAGTCACCGCCTCCCGCGCCTGGGAAGGGCAGCTGGACGGACTGAACAAGCCCGTTCCTGTCCTGTCCCTGACAGAACTGGAAAACGACCCGGCGCTGGAACCTCTGGTGGATGGCCGCTGGGAAGACGGCCAGGACCGGAACAATTATGTTGTCTTTTCCTGTACGCCGGTGGCCCCGGAGCAGTATGAGATCACCCAATGGCTCACCGACGGCAGGGACTATGAGCCCCGGCTCGTCACTTACTGGTACCGGCTCTCCCTCCCCTTTTTGGCCTCCCCCCTGCTGGATGAGCTGGTTTATCAGTACACTCAGTACAATTATTTCCCCGAGGAGTACGACGTGGAGGACATCAGCCTTCCCGGCTTTGACCGGGCGGTGCTGGCCACCGACACCCAGTGGCCCGGCCAGCGTCTCTTTCTGCAAAAAGGCAACGTGGTGATCTATCTGTCCTACTCCGGCAACCAGGATCTGACCAGCCGCCCGGACCCATTGGAAGAATTGACCGCTTTCTACAATTAGAACATACGTTTGACTTTCAGATAGAAGCGTGATATGCTACATGCAAAGGGGGCGATGGGATGGAGCGGGTCATTCTCCACTGCGATCTGAACAGTTTTTACGCTTCGGTGGAGCTGCTGGACTACCCGGAGCTGCGGGATAAGCCGGTGGCGGTGTGCGGCGACCCGGAAAG
>CALWXT010000041.1 GCA_944385575.1 uncultured Flavonifractor sp.
GTAGCGCCGGTAGGTCCAGTAGCACCGGTAGGTCCAGTGGCACCGGTAGGCCCGGTAGCTCCGGTAGGACCAGTGGCACCGGTAGGCCCGGTAGCGCCGGTAGGTCCGGTGGCGCCGGTAGGACCAGTGGGCCCGGTAGCACCGGTAGGCCCGGTAGCACCGGTAGGACCAGTAGGCCCGATAGCGCCGTCAGCTCCCGGGATGCCTTGAGGTCCAGTGGGCCCGGTCGCACCATCCGGTCCGGCTATGCCCTGTGGTCCGGTCGGCCCGGTAGGTCCTTGGGCACCAATAGGTCCAGTAGGTCCTGGTGTCGCAGGACCGGTCGGTCCGGTTGCTCCAGTGGGACCCGTCGCTCCGGTAGGCCCGGTAGCGCCGATACCTGCAGGGCCTGTAGGCCCGGTAGGACCTGTAGCTCCGGTGGGACCCATGGGCCCCGTCGGACCCGGAACAGGGCAGGGAGGAGGGCAAGGGGGCGGGCAGCAGCCCGGCGGACAGCAGCAGGCTGTGCCTTCCCGCTTCCGTTTCCACTCCCAATCGGTGGGATGATAATGATTCATGATAGACTCCTTTATCCGCTTGGCTAGTGGCTATGCCACATGACCAGTTTATGTCCCGTATAAAAAAGTGGTGCGTGGGGCAAAAAAGGATTGACAAGACTAACTGTAACTGATATAGTTACATTATAAATGAAACATAAAAAGTTACAGATAGAAAGGATGGTTTTTATGACCCCTATTACCATTACAAAAGAAAACTTTGATTCCGAAGTTCTTCAGTCCAAACTACCGGTGCTGGTGGAGTTTTGGGCTCCCTGGTGCGGCTATTGCCGGCGGATCACTCCGGTACTGGATCAGCTGGCTAAGCAGTATGATGATCAGCTGGTTGTGGGAAAGGTCAATATTGATGAGCAGCCTGAGCTGGAGGAGCGATTCGGCGTGGAGATCATTCCTACCCTTTACCTGTTCCGCGGGGGAGAGGCCAGTGAACCTATCGTGAATCCCGGTTCCAAGGCCCAGATTGAGGCTTGGGCCGGCCTGTAAGGGAAGGAGAGATGCCTTGTGAAGAGCTATGATGTGATCGTTGTGGGCGGTGGCCCAGGCGGTTATACTGCGGCGCTGTATACAGCCAGAAGCGGCCTGTCCACGCTGGTACTGGAGAAGCTCTCCGCCGGCGGACAGATGGCGACTACGTCCACCATTGACAACTATCCTGGCTTTCCGGACGGAGTGGACGGGTTTGACCTGGGCCAGCAGATGGAACAGCAGGCTCAGAAATATGGGGCGGAGACGATTTACGGCGAAGTGACAGGGATGGATCTGCATACCGAGCCGAAGATCATCCACAGCAGCGAAGGCGATTTTGCCGGCCGGACAGTGATCCTCGCCACTGGCGCCTATCCCCGGGAGTTGGGTATTTCCGGCGAGCAGGAGCTGCGGGGCAAAGGTGTGGCCTACTGCGCCACCTGTGACGGTATGATGTTCCGAGGCAAGACAGTGGTGGTAAACGGTGGCGGAAATACCGCTGTGGAGGATGCGCTCTATCTCTCCAGACTGTGTGCCAAGGTCTATTTAGTTCATCGCCGGGATCAGCTACGGGCATCTGCCGTATATCGCAAGGCCCTGGATGAGCAGGGGGTAGAGATTGTCTGGAACAGCCGTGTCACAGCGCTAAGAAAGGAAAATCGCCTTACAGGCGTTGAGCTGGAAAATGTAAAAACCGGTGAGAAGCGGGAACTGGCCAGTGATGGTATTTTTGTGGCCATCGGGCGGGTACCTGATACCGCAATGGCTGCCGGCCAGTTGGAACTGGATCAGGCGGGCTATATTGTAGCGGATGAGACCTGCCGTACCAGCGTTCCTGGTGTCTTTGCTGTGGGTGACGTGCGTACCAAGGCGGTGCGGCAGGTAGTTACCGCGGCGGCGGACGGAGCCAATGCAGCCCATTTTGCGGAAGAGTACCTGATGGATCATGTGTAAGGGATAAGGACTTAACATGAATGGATTGTTTTGTGTTGCGGTGCATGCCCTGATTTACTTGGATAAGCGGGGCTGCATGCTGTCCAGCGAGGAGCTGGCGGCCAATATTTGCACCAATCCTGCCCGGGTGCGCAAGGTGATGGCAAGGCTGAAAAAGGCGGGGCTGGTGGCCACCAAGACCGGTAATGACGGCGGATATCATCTGTTGTGTGATCCCGGGGAGGTGACGCTGGATCAGGTGGCAGACGCATTGGATGTGCGCTTTGTGGAACCAGCCTGGCACAGCGGCTCGGGGGTTGACTGTGGCTGCCTGGTGGCGTCCGGTATGGCTGGTGTTATGGATGGATTGTTTGATGACCTGGACCGGCGATGCCGGGAGCGGCTGACACAGCTCACGCTCTCCGATTTGGAGAAACAGTTGGAGCAGGCCGCCGAAGGAAAGGAGATGACCCATGGGCTTTGATCTTGAGACCAGCGTACCCGCATTGACTGTGCTGGTCCAGGGACTGCTGAGCTTTTTCTCGCCCTGCGTGCTCCCGCTGGTGCCGCTCTATGTCAGCTATCTGGCGGGCGGCGCGGGAAAAGTGGACGAAAACGGCGTAATCCGCTACCCAAGAGGTAAGGTGCTGGTCAACACGATCTTTTTTGTGATTGGCGTCAGTTTTACCTTTTTCCTGCTGGGCTTTGGATTTACGGCCCTGGGACGCTTTTTCAATGACTATCAGAGTTGGTTTGCCAGGATCAGCGGTATCATTATGATTCTGTTCGGCGTTTATCAGTTTGGGTTCCTCGGCAAATCTGCGGCGCTGGAACGGGAGCACCGTCTGCCTTTCCGGCTGGACCGCTGGGCAATGAATCCGCTGGTGGCGCTGATTCTGGGCTTTACCTTCAGCTTTGCCTGGACCCCATGTGTTGGTCCCACCCTGAGCAGCGTGCTGTTGATGGCCTCCTCTGCCTCCAGCGCCTCCAAGGGTTTCCTGCTCATTGGAGTCTATACCGCCGGCTTTGTGATTCCCTTCCTGGCGGTGGGCCTGTTTACCGGGACGGTACTGGGGTTCTTCAAGCGGCATCAGAAAGTGGTGCGCTATACAGTCAAGATCGGGGCGGCATTGCTCATCCTGATGGGTATTATGACGCTGACCGGGTTCATGAATGGTATTACCGGTTACCTGTCCAGACTGACAGGCGACAGCACTTCACAGACGCAGACGGAGCAAAGCACGCCGCCTGCCCAAGAGAGTGGGGCAGTATCGACGGAAGACCCGGAACCCTCGCCGGAGAGTACCCCACGTCCAGTGGTGCCTGCTCCTGATTTCACCCTCACTGACCAGTATGGCAATACCCACACCCTTTCGGACTATGAGGGCAAAACGGTATTCCTCAACTTCTGGGCCACCTGGTGCGGCCCCTGTAAGAGCGAGATGCCGGATATCCAGGCACTCTATGAGTCCTACGGAGAAAATGAGGGGGGCGTGATCATACTGGGTGTGGCCAGCCCCAAAACCGAGCAGAACCCCTTTACCAGTGAAGGAACCCAGGAGGAAGTGGAGCAGTTCCTGGAGGACAACGGGTACACCTTCCCGGTGGTGATGGATTTGACGGGAGAAGTCCTGTCGTCCTATGCCATTTCGGCGTTTCCCACCACCTTTATGATTGATTCCAACAATAATGTATACGGGTATGTTCCCGGTGCTTTGACGAGTGACATTATGGAATCCATCATCCAGCAGACGATAGACAGCGTATCTTGACCGCAAGGGCCGCCGTGGAACCGGCGGCCCTTGCCTCTTGTTATTTTTCCGCCGGTCTGGTATGATGGGAACAATTGATGACAAAGGGGTTTTCTGAACTGTGTTTGAAGTGATCAAGACCGAAGGCAAGGCCCGGCGGGGCGTCTTTACCTGCGCCCACGGTACGGTGCAGACGCCGGTCTTTATGAATGTAGGCACCCAGGGCGCCATCAAGGGCGCGGTATCGGCCTTTGACCTGAAGGAGATCGGCTGCCAGGTGGAGCTGTCCAATACCTATCATCTGCACCTCCGGCCCGGCGACCAGGTGGTGCGCCAGATGGGAGGCCTCCACAAGTTTATGCGGTGGGACGGGCCTATCCTTACCGATTCCGGCGGGTTCCAGGTGTTCTCTCTATCCGGACTGCGGAAGATCAAGGAGGAAGGAGTTACCTTCGCCTCCCACATCGACGGCAGGCGGATTTTTATGGGTCCGGAGGAATCCATGCAGATCCAGTCCAATCTGGGCAGCGATATCGCTATGGCCTTTGACGAGTGCGTGGAGAATCCGGCAACCTATGAGTATGCCAAGGCATCCTGTGAGCGCACCCTGCGCTGGCTGGAGCGGTGCAAGGCAGAGCACGACCGGCTCAACGCCCTGCCTGACACGGTGAATCCCCAGCAGATGCTCTTTGGTATCAATCAGGGTGCCACCTTTGCCGACCTGCGGATCTGGCACATGAAGGAAACTGCCAAGATCGACTGTGAGGGCTATGCCATCGGCGGTCTGGCGGTAGGGGAGCCCACCCAGGTCATGTATGATATCATTGATGCTGTGGAGCCCTACATGCCGGCGGACAAGCCCCGGTATCTGATGGGAGTGGGCACACCCTCCAATATCATTGAGGGCGTGGCCCGGGGCGTGGATTTCTTCGATTGCGTTATGCCTGCCCGCAACGCCCGGCACGCCAAGTTATTTACTTGGTCGGGCGCCATGAATATCCGCAACGAAAAATATAAGCTGGATGAGCGGCCTGTTGATCCGGAGTGCGACTGCCCGGTGTGCCGGAATTTCTCCCGGGCCTACCTGCGCCACCTGTTTGTGGCGGATGAGATGCTGGCCATGCGCCTGGCCGTTCTGCATAACCTGTATTTCTACAACAAGCTGGCCCAGCGGATTCGAGAGGCCCTGGACAAGGGAGAATTTGGGGCGTTCCGGGCCGAATACAGCGAGAAGCTGGCAGGGCGGCTGTGAACTTTTGGGGAAATAGCGGAAAAACGCTTGTCAAATCCTGAGATTCGTTTTATAATGTCCCATTGATGACGTATCACGTCAAGTAACTATCGGAGGGGATCAATTTGCTGACACAGATTGCGGGCGGCATGCTGACCAACAGTGGAACTGCAGGCGGCGGCGTGAGCATGATCATTATGGTCGTGGCTATGATCGCCATTTTCTACTTCCTGCTCATTCGTCCCGAGAACAAGAAGAAGAAAGCGGCTGCCAAGATGCGTTCCGAGTTGGCGGTGGGCGACCAGATCACCACCATCGGCGGCATCGTGGGTACCATCTGCGCCGTGAAGGAAGACACCATTGTGATCGAGACCAGCGCTGACCGGGTCCGCATTGAGTTTACCAAGTGGGCTGTCTCCACCAAGGGCACTCAGGCCGTGGAGGATGGCGCCGGCGAGACCAAGGACAAAAAGTAAGACATAAGAACGCCCTCCCTGCATAGGTTTCAAGTAGGAACCGATGGTAAGGGAGGGTGTTTTTATGCGGAAAAGAGAGGAAGACCAGAGTGCCCGCCTCATCCGCTGCGGATTGGGGATTTTACTGGGCGGGGTGATGGCGCTGGCGATTTGCTGCCTGTTCCTGCTTGGGGCTTCCGTGGCCATCTCCGGCGGTCTGGCAGGGGAGGGGCTGATCTACCAGCTGACCATTGTGGGCTGCGTGCTGGGTGGCTTTGGCGGTGGGCTGTTTGCTGTCAAGCGGTGCGGCGGCGCGCTGCTGACGGGCCTGGCGGTGGGGGCGGTGCTGTTTCTGCTGCTGCTCACCATCGGGGCGCTTTTCTTTGAGACCATGGAACTGGAGGCGGGCGGTATCGGCCTGCTGTGCGGCGGGCTGTGCGGCGGCGCTGCGGCTGGCCTGCTGAATGGAGGAAAAGGGAAGCCTGCCCGGAAAAAACACAGAAAACATTGAAATCCGGCTGTTCCTGTGTTATAATACCCGTAACCTTTGTTTGGGGAGGGAAATCAAATGAAGCATGTTAAGACGCTCAACGGCGCGACTCTGAAGCAGAGCGCCGCCCACGGCGGCTGCGGCGAGTGCCAGACCTCCTGCCAGTCCGCCTGTAAGACCTCTTGCACCGTGGCCAACCAGAAGTGCGAGAACCAGTAAAAAACACAGGGGAAAGGGTGGGTGAACAGCCCACCTTTTTCTATGCCCTGAGGAAGGAATAAAAAAGTTATGGTACATACCTTTCGGAGTCTCGGCGTCAATGTGGCCGTGGACGTAAACAGCGGCGCTGTCCATGTGCTGGACAGGCTGATGTATGACCTGCTTACCGCTCTGGCGGAGCGGGACGAGAACGGGGCCCTCCTGAGTGGCCCGCTGCCGGCAGAGCTGTTGGCGCTGCTGCCCCAGTATGAGCCGGACGCCCTGAAGGACGCCTGGGGAGAGCTGGCTGAGCTGAAAGCTCAGGGCCTTCTGTTTGAGGAGGACGACTATATCGACCGGGAGAAGGCGGCCTCCATGCAGCAGCAGGCTCTGGTGAAGGCTCTCTGTCTCCACGTTTCCCACGACTGTAACCTGCGGTGTAAGTACTGCTTTGCCTCTACCGGTGACTTTGGTACCGGCAAGCGGATGACTATGGATGTGGAGACCGCTAAGAAGGCTATTGACTTTGTGATCGCCAAGTCCGGCAACCGCCGCAATATTGAGGTGGACTTCTTCGGCGGCGAGCCGCTGATGGCGATGGATACCGTCAAGGCTACCGTGGAGTACGCCCGTTCTATCGAGAAGGAGCATAACAAGTGCTTCCGCTTCACCATCACCACCAATGGTGTACTGCTCAATGATGAGAATATTGAGTACATCAACCGTGAAATGTCCAATGCGGTGCTCTCCCTGGACGGACGGAAGGAAGTCAACGACGACCTGCGCCCCACTGTCAACGGCAAGGGGTCCTACGATGTGATCGTGCCCAAGTTCAAAAAGCTGATTGAGGGCCGGGGCACCAAGGATTATTACCTCCGAGGCACCTTTACCCGCTTCCACAAGGACTTTGCCGAGGATGTGAAGGAACTTGCTGCCATCGGAAAGCACGTCTCTGTGGAGCCCGTGGTGGGGAAGGAGGACGATCCCTACGCCCTTCAGGAGGCCGATCTGCCTGAGCTGAAGGCGGAGTACGAGCGCCTGGCGGAATATCTGAAGGATCATCCTGAGACAAACTTCTTCCACTTTAACGTGGATCTTGCCCAGGGGCCCTGCGTCATCAAGCGGCTGCGTGGCTGCGGCGCTGGCTGTGAGTATGTGGCCGTCACTCCCGATGGCGATATTTACCCCTGCCATCAGTTCGTGGGGCAGGAGGGCTATAAGCTGGGCAGCGTCTATGATGGCACCTTCAATAAGGAACTTTCCGGGAAGTTTGCAGCCTTGAACATCTATACCAGGGAGGAGTGCTCCCGCTGCTGGGCCCGCTTCTACTGCTCTGGTGGCTGTTCGGCCTCCAATCTGCTTGTCAACGGCGACATAAAGCATCCTCATAAAGTGGGCTGTGAATTGGAGCGCAAGCGGCTGGAATGCGCGATCGCCCTGCGTGCCATCGCGGCAGGCATGGCAGACTGACCTATACAGGATGTAATTATACAAAACGTAATCAGGCTTAGCTGTTGTGCCAGATATGCGCGGCGGCGGGAGCTGAAACACTATATATTGCAAGGCGAGCGGCACGTTGAAAGGCGTGCCGCTCGTTTTCTGATACAAGATTTACATAATATAGTATACATAAAACTATGGCATAATAGACAAAAATCATCTTTTTCTTTGAGAGTTCTTGCACAAACGCCTCAGGTACGTTATAGTAATATAAAATTGGGTGCGTTTTCCGGTTCTTGTCCGCCCCAGGCAGGCATAAACTGCCCTGGAGGTGAGGCATATGCGCAGAACCGTGGGAGGCACCTGGAATGTGCCGGAGGAGCGGATCCTGCCCGCGCTGGCAGTTATATCTGTCAGTTTTCTGGTAGGTGGTCTGGCCGGTTGTCTCATGTCCACCTTTGTGGGTGGGGCCGGTCAGGAGAGCCTCCGAGCTTATCTGGAGGGATTTCTCAGTACGGCTCAGAGCGGTGGGACAGCGGTTCCGGCTCTGGCGGTTCAGCTGTGGGATATCCTGCGCTGGCCTGGGCTGGCGCTTTTGCTGGGCTTCACCGCGCTGGGTGTCCTGGGCCTGCCGCTGCTGTTCGCGGTTCGTGGATTTTTGCTCGCGTTTTCCATTGCCGCTTTTGTGCAGATGTTTGGCAGCGCCGGATGCCTGCTGGCTTTTCTGGTGTTCGGTGTGAGCGGCGGATTATCCATACCCGCACTGTTTGTGCTGGGGGTACAGAGCCTGAATGCGGCCCGGTCATTGGCCAGCCGTTTCCTGGGGGAGGGCAAAGCGCCGTCGCCCTATGGAAAGGCCTATTTTCTGCGCTGCGGCGGATGCGCTGCGGCATTGTGTGTGTGTATTGGCTTGGAACGCTTTGCCGTGCCGGCCCTGGTCTCAGGGGCGGCAGGCTTGATCTTAGGCGGATAGAGAAACGTGAGAAGGTGTTGGACGGATGGAATATCTGGAAGAATACGAACGATATTTGAAAGAAGAAAAAAAGGCCCTGCCCAATACCCTCAGCTCCTATTTGCGTGATACCCGGCAATATCTGGCCTGGCTGGAAGATGAGGGCCTGACACCGGAGCAGGCGGCCCAGAGCGATGTGGAGGGATATATCCGGGGCCTGACCGCAAAGGGAAAGTCTGCCGCTACGGTGACTCGTTCCCTGGCCTCGCTGAAGTCATTTTATACATATCTGATGGGGAAGGGGACGGTAATCGTCAACCCCGCCAAGGGCCTGACGCCTGCCAAGGTGGAGCGCAAGCTGCCCCACATCCTCACAGCCAAGGAAGTGGAGCTGTTTCTGGAGCAGCCGGACGCCTCCGACGCCAAGGGCTGCCGGGACCGTGCCATGCTGGAACTGCTGTATGCCACTGGCATCCGGGTTTCGGAGCTGATCGGGCTGGATCTGGACAACGTCAACCTCTCCGCCTGCTTTGTCCGCTGCACCAGCCACGGAAAGGAGCGGATTATTCCCCTGTACCCGGCGGCCGTGCGTGCCCTTCAGGATTATCTGGATCATGTCCGACCTCAGGTTATTGAGCACCCAGATGAGAAGGCGCTGTTCGTGAACATGAACGGGGAGCGGATGAGCCGTCAGGGCTTTTGGAAGATCATTAAGCACTATCAGGAGACGGCCGGGATCCAGAAGGACATTACGCCCCATACCCTGCGCCACTCCTTTGCGGCCCATCTGCTGGAAAATGGAGCCGATCTCCATTCCATTCAGGAGATGCTTGGCCATGCGGATATTTCCTCCACACAGATCTATGCTCAGCTGGTCAATCAAAAGCTGAAGGATGTATACAACAAGGCCCATCCCAGGGCCTGAAAAGGAGCCGGTACCTGCGGGTACCGGCTTTCTTTTGCTTCTTGCACCAGTGAAATGTCCGTGGTAAAATAATTTCTGTATGGACACAGGAAGGGAGCCGAGATAATGCTGATTTTGGGAATCGATCCCGGCTTTGCCATTGTGGGCTTTGGCCTGGTGGAGGCCGCCGCCGGCAGGCAGCGGCTGATACAGTGTGGCGCCATCACCACCCCGGCAGGGGAGCGTCTGCCCGCCCGCCTCAAGCAGATCTCCGACGATATGGACTTGCTGCTGGAACAGTTCAAGCCGGAGGCCATGGCCATTGAGGAGCTGTTTTTCAACAACAACATCACAACGGGCATTGGTGTGGCTCAGGCCAGAGGGGTGCTCCTGCTGGCGGCAGAACGCCACAACGTACCTATTTATGAGTATTCCCCCAGCCAGGTCAAGCAGGCAGTGGTGGGCTACGGCAAGGCGGAAAAGCGGCAGGTCATGGACATGACAAAGCGCCTGCTGAATTTGAAGGCGGTTCCCAGGCCGGATGACGCCGCCGATGCGGTGGCTATCGCTCTGTGCCACGCCAGGTCCTTCACCTCGCGCCTGCAGAGCCCTGACGCCGCCCGGCCCGGCAGCGGACGCTATGCGGTACATCAAGACTAGGAGTTTATCGTATGTTTTACTATGTGAAGGGGACGGTGGCTCACACCGCGCCCTATCTTGCAGTTATCGACTGCGGTGGGGTGGGCTATGCCTGCCGTACTACAAACAATACCCTGGCCCGGCTGAAAAAAGGAGAGAGCGCCAAGCTCTACACCCACCTGAATGTCCGGGAGGATGCCATGGAACTCTATGGCTTTGCCACCGAGAATGAGCTCAACTGTTTCCAGTTGCTCATTTCGGTATCCGGTGTGGGTCCCAAGGCTGCGATCTCCATTCTGTCTGCTGCCACGCCGGAATCTCTGGCTATGAGCATCATCACCGGGGACGAGAAAGCACTCACTGTAGCCCAGGGCATCGGCAAGAAAATCGCCCAGCGCATCATTCTGGAACTGAAGGACAAGCTGGCCAAGGGCCAGATCAGTCCGGGCGGAGAGGCCTACGGCGGTACCGGTGTCACCGTTATCCCGGAGAACAAGTCCTCCGAGGCCGCCGCGGCCCTGGCGGTGCTGGGCTATTCCCAGACCGAGATCGGCATGGCCCTCAAAGGTATTGACCTGGATTCCCTGAGCCTGGAGGAGATCATCAAGCAGGCGCTGAAGAAGATGGTAAAGCAGTGAAGCAGCTGATTCTGGTCGGCGGGCCCATGGGCGTGGGCAAAAGCCGTGTGTGCCGGTGCCTGCAAAAACGGCTCCTGCCCAGCGTCTATCTAGATGGAGACTGGTGCTGGAACATGAATCCTTTCCGGGTAACAGAGGAGACCAAGACCATGGTTCTGAATAACATCGGGACACTATTGAGCCGTTTTCTCACATGTTCGGAATTGGAGTATATCATTTTTGGGTGGGTCATGCACCGGCAGGAGATCGTGGATGAGATCTGCGGCCGTCTGTCTCTGGACGGAGTATCAGTTCATGCTTTTTCCCTTTTGGCTAGCCCCTCTGTGTTGGAGGATCGGCTGCGGCGGGATATTCGGGCAGGAAAGCGGCAAGAGGATGCGATCGGGCGGAGCCTCGCCTATCTGCCGTTGTATTGGGACATGAATACAGTCCCTATCTGCACCGACGAAAAGAGTGCGGAGATGGTCTCAGCAGAGATCGAGGCCTATTTGAAACACAATAGAGACAGGAAGTGAGACTTTGAGCATCGCATTTTCTGAGGAGGGCTTCGAGACCCAGGAGCCTCTGGTGACCACATCCCTGACCCGGGATGATGAGAACGAGGGCTCTCTGCGTCCCAAAACATTAAACGAATATATTGGCCAGCAGAAGGCAAAGGGCAATCTGGAGGTATTTATCCAGGCGGCCAAGATGCGCAACGAGCCCCTGGACCATGTCCTGCTCCACGGCCCTCCGGGATTGGGCAAGACCACGCTGTCCAACATCATTGCCAACGAGATGGGGGTCAATATCCGCATTACCTCCGGTCCCGCCATTGAGAAGCCGGGGGACCTGGCGGCCCTGCTCACCAATCTGAACGAGAACGATATCTTGTTTGTGGACGAGATCCACCGCCTCAATCGCTCGGTAGAGGAGATCCTGTATCCCGCCATGGAGGACTTTGCCATAGACATCATTATCGGCAAAGGCCCTTCCGCCAATTCCATCCGGCTGGATCTGCCCAAGTTCACCCTCATTGGTGCCACCACCCGGGCTGGCCAGCTCTCCGCGCCCCTCCGGGACCGGTTCGGTGTGACCCTCCGGCTGGAGCTTTATACCCCGGAGGAGCTGGCTCTCATCGTCACCCGGTCAGCAGGTATTCTGGATGTACCCATTGAGGAAGACGGGGCCATGGAGATCGCAAAGCGCAGTCGCGGTACCCCGCGTATCGCCAACCGGATGCTGCGCCGGGTCCGGGATTTTGCTCAGGTGAAGGCGGGAGGCGTCATCACCCGCTCGGTGGCTGACCAGGCGCTGACCGCTCTGGAGGTGGATCACCTGGGGCTGGATGCAATCGACCGGCGGATGCTTTCCAGTATCATTGAGCATTACGGCGGCGGTCCGGTGGGCCTGGAGACGCTGGCGGCGACCATCAATGAGGAATCGGTCACGCTGGAGGATGTATATGAGCCTTACCTGATGCAGATGGGCTTTCTTACCCGCACGCCCCGGGGCCGGTGTGTGACCCGGCGGGCTTACGAGCATCTGGGCCTGAGTGTTCCCGGCGGCGCCGGTATGGAGCAGCTCAGCCTGTAAGGGGGTGCGAACAATGGTTTTTTGGGCCTTCTGTCTGGCTATGAACCTATTGCTGCCTGCCATTATGCTGGCTTTTGGCTGGCTGTTTCAGAAAAAGCCACCCCGCCGGATCAATGGTGTCTACGGTTATCGCACAGCCCGTTCTATGAAAAACCAGGAAACCTGGCTTTTTGCCCACAAGGTTTGTGGCAGGCTGTGGTTTCGGCTGGGTTTGCTTCTGTTACCGGTGAGCGTGTGTGCCATGCTGCCGGCCTTGGGCCGGAGCGTGAATGCAGTAGGCATTTGGTGCTGTATAGTGGAGACCGTGCAGCTGGTGGTTCTGATTGGCAGTATTTTCCCGGTAGAGCAGGCCTTGAAACGAACTTTTGATGACTTTGGGAAAAAGAGGTAATACTATACCCCCAGACCCTCAGTTTGGCCACGATGCAGGTTGAGCGCCAGGCCGATGCACAAAAAATTGCAGGGCACTTGGCAAATGTGATAAAAAAATACTGAGCATTTGGAAATATTTTTCGTTAATGCTTGACAAAACAACGGATTGACGCTTATAATGTGCAAGGAGAAACAGCATGATAGCAGAACAAAGCAGCCCTCGTGAGCCCAGCGATGAATCTTTGTGTGCACAGGCCGCCGCTGGCGACCGCCGGGCGGAGGAAAGCCTTGTTGTACGCTACAACCGCTTGGTGCGGATGTGCGCCCGGCCCTATTTTTTAGCGGGCGGGGACAGCGAGGATTTGATCCAGGAGGGAATGGTGGGCCTGCTAAGGGCCATTCGGGAGTATGATCCGGACAAAGCGGCATCCTTCCGGACCTATGCGGAGGTCTGCGTGAAGAATCGGCTGTTCTCCGCCGTCAAAGCAGCAGCAAGAGATAAGCACACACCGCTGAACAACTCAGTTTCATTCGAAACCCCTCTTTTTAGCGGAACCGGTGAGCGTTTTGCCTGCGGTACACCTGGTCGGCAGGCGGAAGACCCGGAGGAGATCTTCCTGAGCAGAGAGGCGTTCCGTGAACGTATGCAGGCGCTCCACGGCCAGTTGTCTGGTTTTGAAGCGAACATACTCAGGTTGTATCTGAACGGTCTGTCCTATTCCGAGATTGCGGCCGAGGTAAACAAGTCCCCCAAGTCGGTGGACAATGCTGTCCAGCGGATCCGTAGGAAGCTGGCGCAGCAATCTTCATCTGGCGACATCAGCGCAAGCTGAACGCATATTACAACTGTCCCAGCACGATCGGATGTTCCGGAGGATCTGGGCAAAGAAGCAAAGAGAGGGTATCATCATGTACGAAGACAAGACTCTGGTATGTAAGGAATGTGGCCAGGAGTTCGTGTTCACCGCCGGTGAGCAGGAGTTCTACGCCGAGCGCGGCTTCCAGAACGAGCCCCAGCGCTGCAAGGCTTGCCGTGACGCTCGCAAGGCTGCTTCCCGCGGCCCCCGCGAGTACTTCACCGCTACCTGCGCTGCCTGCGGCGGCGAGGCCAAGGTTCCCTTCGAGCCCAAGTCCGACCGTCCTGTGTACTGCAGCGACTGCTTTGCTCGCATGCGCGGCGAGCAGCACTAAGCCGCACACAAAAGGGTGCCCGTCCGGGCACCCTTTTTCTTTGCGGAAATCGTAACAATCTCTTGCAAAAGAGAGGGAAATAGGATATACTACCGATATCCTAGAAATTTGGAGGTATTACCCCATGGCTCAGATCACCAAAGATACCATCATCGGCGACATTCTGGATATCGCCCCTGAGACTGCCCCCATCTTCCTGTCCATCGGCATGCACTGCCTGGGCTGCCCCTCCTCCCGCGGCGAGACCGTGGAGGAAGCCTGCATGGTGCACGGCGTGGACGTGGACGAGCTGCTGGCCAAGATCAACGCCAGCGTGGGCGCTGCCCAGTAAAAACGGCTATAAAAAAGGAGCGGTGCGGCCGCTCCTTTTTTATCAGGAGGTGATACCGATGCGGATGACAGAGCTTACGCCCAGACTGCGGTCAGTGGCGGATCTGGTGCCCCAAGGGGCCCGGCTGGCTGATATCGGGACAGATCATGCCTACCTGCCCGCCTGGCTGATCTTACACGGCGTGATCGACCAAGCTATTGCGGCTGACCTTCGGAAAGGACCGCTGGACCGGGCCAGGCAGACGGCGGAAAAATACGGGCTGGGGGAGCGTATGAGCTTCCGGCTATGCAATGGTCTGGCCGGCATTAGTGCCCGGGAGATAGATGTGATCGCTATTGCCGGCATGGGCGGTGAGACCATCGCGGAGATCCTGGCGGCGGCGCCCTGGACACGAGAAGGGGAGAAGCTGCTTTTGCTTCAGCCCATGAGCGCTCAGCCGGAGCTGCGCCGCTGGCTGTGGGAGCATGGCTATACCATCCGCCGGGAGGTCCTGAGCAAAGAAGGGGATACCCTATATGTTACATTTCAGGTGTGTGCCGGTCAGATGGAGCCTCTGACAGACGGGGAGCTTTGGGCCGGACGTCAGCGCCCTGGGGAAGACGCACCCCTGCGGGAGGAGTACCTGGAGCGGCTGACAGCCCAGACCGGCCGCGCCCTGGACGGCCTGCGGCGCTCTACCCGGGCGTCAGACAGCGGGCGCCTGGCAGAGATGGAGCGGGTCCATCAGGATCTGCTCCGGTTAAAGGAGGAGTGGTCAACATGGCAACGGTAAGAGAGATCTATCAGTATTTGGACGGACTGGCTCCATTTTCGCTTCAGATGGATTTTGATAATGCCGGGTTCCTGGTGGGACGGGGCGATCGGCAGGTGACCCGGCTGCTGGTGAGCCTGGACATCACCGAGGAAGTGGTGGCGGAGGCCGCCGAACTGGGCTGCCAGCTCATTGTCTCTCACCATCCGGTGATCTTTTTCCCGGCCAAGTCCATTACAGATGCAGACCCAACCGGACGAACTCTGCTGGCCCTGGCAGAGCGTCAGATCGCGGCGGTCTGCGCCCACACTAATCTGGACGCGGTGCACGGCGGCGTCAATGATGCCCTGGCTCAGAAGCTGGGTCTGGTGCAGATTGAGCAGCTCAAGCAGGATGGAGTGGATGCCTCCGGCCGTCCCTATGGCATTGGCCGGGTAGGCAATACCGCCGGTGTTCCCATGTACACCCCTGCCTTTGCAGCTTTCGTGAAGGAGGCTCTGGGCGCCAACGGTGTGCGCTATGTGGATGCCCGCCGTCCGGTGCGCCGGGTGGCGGTCGGCGGCGGTGCGTGCGCCGACATGCTGAAAGACGCCCTGGCCATGGGCTGCGATACCTTTGTGACTGCCGACGTGAAGTATAACGGCTTCCTGGACGCCAAGGCCCTGGGAGTCAACCTCATTGACGCCGGCCATTATCCCACCGAGCAGGTGGTGGTGCCTGTGCTGGCCAAATGGCTGGAATCCGGCTTCCCCAAGGTGGAGGTCCTGACCACGCAGCGGCATAAAGAGGTCTTTTCCTACCTGTGAGGGCTTGCCAAGCGGAAGCAAACGTGATAAACTAGATGCGCTGATTTTCGACGAGGAAGGGAACGAGTACCAATGTCAGGACATTCCAAGTGGCATAATATCCAGAAGACCAAGGGCGCGGCCGACGCCAAGCGCTCTCAGATCTTTACCAAGATCGCCCGCGAGATGATCGTGGCCGTCAAGACCGGCGGCAGCGGCGACCCCAACAACAACTCCCGTCTGGCCACCGTGATTGCCAAGGCCAAGGCGGCCAACATGCCCAACGACAACATCAAGCGCACCATCGACAAGGCTCTGGGCTCCGGCAATGCCGACGCCTACGAGAACGTGGTGTATGAGGGCTACGGTCCCTCCGGCGTGGCCGTCATCGTGGACGCCCTCACTGACAACCGCAACCGCACCGCTCCCGAAGTGCGCCACCTGCTGGACAAGTACGGCAAGGGCCTGGGCGCCACCGGCTGCGTGTCCTGGTCCTTTGACCGCAAGGGCGTGATCGTCATTGAGAAAGAGGATCTGGATGAGGACACCGTCATGATGGACGCGCTGGACTGCGGCGCTGACGACATGCAGGTGGAGGACGAGGTGTTCGAGGTCTACACCGATCCCGACTCCTTCGGCACCGTGCTGGCCGCCATGGAGGAGAAGGGCTACACCTTCGTCCAGGCTGCTGTGGAGATGGTCCCCCAGAACTATGTCAAGCTGGAAAATGAGGATGACATCAAGAACATGGAGAAACTCATTGACCTGCTGGAAGACAACGACGACGTGCAGAACGTCTGGCACAACTGGGATCAGGACTGAGTTACAATGATCTGAAAAGCGGGAAAGCCCCAGGCTTTCCCGCTTTTCCGTTTCCATGAGAAAGGGGTAAGAATGGATCTGTCGCTATTATGGGTGCTGGTATTGGAATTTTTCCTGTTTTCCTGCCTTGGGTGGGTGATGGAGGTCACTCTGAAGTATATTCAGTTTCACCGTTTTATTAACAGGGGCTTCCTCATCGGTCCCTATTGTCCCATTTACGGCTGGGGTGTGGTGACGGTCACCCTGGTGGTGGGTGGACTGGCAGTCCGCCGGGGAACGCTGGGAGAGACATTCCTGGCGGGTATGGTGCTCTGCGGAGCACTGGAATATTTCACCTCCTGGTATATGGAGAAACGATTCCACGCCCGGTGGTGGGATTACAGTCAGAAGCCCATGAATCTGCACGGCCGCATCTGGATCGGCAACCTGCTTCTCTTTGGCGCGGCCTGCGTAGTCATTGTCCATGTGATCGACCCCGCATTTTTCCGATGGATGGAAGGCTGGAACCCGCAGGTTCTTAAACTGACAGCCTTGGGTGTGATCGCCCTTATGCTGGCAGACTACATAACGGCCCACTTCCTGATGGGTGTGGTTCGCCGGGAAATTGATGACCAGGTGGGAGACAACACGGAGGAGATCAGCAGGCAGGTTCATGCCCTGCTCCATAACCGCAATCTGCTCATCCGCCGGATCCATCAGGCGTACCCCAACCTTCAGGCGCGGCCTGGCCGTCTGACCCAGCAGCTGCGTGAGGCCCGGAAGGCATACAAGCAGGCCGCCAGACAGGCCAAGCAGGAACTGAAGCATTTGGCCCAGAACACCCGGGAAGATATGCGGGCTGATCTGGAGCACGGTCTGCAGCAGGCTGAGGCCGCCCGCAAAGCCGCCCGAGCTCGTCTGCGGGAGATCCAGAAAAAGCTGATCATCCGCCGGGAAGACGACTGAACAAGCCCGCCCCTGCCAACTGGCAGGGGCGGGCTCTGTTTTAAGGGACATATTCGAAGTGCTGGTACAGCCATTTTCCCGCCTTGCTGCCCAGCACCAGGGCGATGGGCAGGATGAGTACCACAAAGGGCGGAATTACCACCAGCACATTCATAGAGGCATAGAAGAACAAGTCAGAGAAGCCGGACAGAGCGTTCACCAGACGGGCGTACAGCCGCCAGGCCAAGATCGCTGCCAGGATCATGCACAGGTTCTCTAGGATGGATTCCCAGTTCAGCCGGGCGGCCGGTCTGAACTGGTCGGTGGAGGGCAGGCTCCGGCAGGCCACCTCCCGCTCAAGCAGGGCGGCGTAGTCCTCCAGGTTGTCGGCCTGGGTGGTATCGGTAAAACGCAGCCTGTCATAGGCGTCTATGGCTGCCTGGAGCCGCTGCCGAAGGGCAAAGGCGGCATCGGGTGCATTTTGAGGGAAATCCTGAGCCATGGAACGAATTTCTTCCAGCGTAAAGCCCGCCTTCCGCAAAACTGCGATGGCCCGGAGTCGGTCCACGTCGGCAGGGGAGAAGTCCAGCCAGGTGCGTCCGCCCCGACGCTGGGATTGGGGAATCACCAGTTGTTCCTGAACATAAAACCGCACCGCCCGCTCGGTAAGTCCGGTGGCTATGCAGACCTCTTTCATCTTCATGGATACGCCTCCTTTACTGCGAGAAGTGTACCATCTGACGTAAGGGAAGTGTCAAGGGCTTTCCTGAAAAAACACGGCCCGGAGCGCTGTGCTCCGGGCCGTCGTATCTGCAAGTAAGCCTGTAAGCCGGGTTCTGTCATTTAAGACAGCCATCTATCTCGACGCACCGTCGCCGGTACGCTCAAGCCGCCTCCTCGGGACGGCCGGGCCAGCCTCATGTCCCTCCACGGCGTTGCTCCGGATAGAGTTTACAGCGATGGACGCTTGGCACGCCATCGGGTGAGCTCTTACCTCGCCTTTCCACCTTGACCGGCCAAAGACCGGCAGACTATTTCTGTTGCACTTTTCCTGGGGTCGCCCCCGGCGGGTGTTACCCGTTATCCTTGCCCTGTGGAGCCCGGACTTTCCTCACAACCGGGCCTTTCGCCCCGGCCGCGCGGCTGTCCAGCTTGCTTGCGTAGGGTATTTTACCGTATTCCGGCCCGGTTGTCAAATCAAAAGCCGCTTCTGATTGAATTTTACGGTCAGGTAGGATATAATAAATTGGTTAAACTATGAAAAGGGAGGAACTGTTATGAAGCGTTCCACCATACAGGAATATCTGGCGG
>CALWXT010000042.1 GCA_944385575.1 uncultured Flavonifractor sp.
TACTTGTCGTGCATATAGTGGATGATGTTGATGGTGTCCACGTAGAGCTCCGCCACGTAGGCGAGCACCTTTTTATAGTTGCCCAGCACCTTGGGGTAGTCCAGCACCTCGTCCCTGTCGTGCTCGATGCCGGGGACGATGACGCCCCCCTTCTTCTCGTCCACGCCGCCGTTGATGGCGTACAGCAGGCTCTTGGCCAGGTTGGCCCGGGCGCCGAAGAACTGCATCTGCTTGCCCACCGCCATGGCGGACACGCAGCAGGAGATGCAGTAGTCGTCGCCGTACATGGGGCGCATTAGCTCGTCGCTCTCGTACTGGATGGAATCGGTGTCGATGCTCATTTTGGCGCAGTAGTCCTTGAACCCCTGGGGCAGCTGGGGGCTCCACAGCACCGTCAGGTTGGGCTCGGGGGCGGTGCCCAGGTTGGTGAGGGTGTGGAGCATGCGGAAGGAGTTTTTGGTCACCAGAGTGCGCCCGTCCACCCCCATGCCGCCGATGGCCTCGGTAACCCAGGTGGGGTCGCCGCCGAACAGCTCGTTGTACTCCGGGGTGCGCAGGTGGCGCACCAGCCGCAGCTTGATGACAAACTGGTCAATGAGCTCCTGGGCGCCCTCCTCATCCAGCACGCCGTTGTCCAGATCCCGCTGGATGTAGATATCCAGGAAGGTGGACACCCGGCCCAGGGACATGGCGGCGCCGTTATTCTCCTTTACCCCCGCCAGGTAAGCCAGGTACAGATTCTGCACCGCCTCCCGGGCGTTCTCCGCCGGGCGGGTAATGTCACAGCCGTATTTGGCGGCCATGGAGGCCATCTCTTTCAGCGCCCGGATCTGCATGCGCACCTCCTCCCGCAGGCGGATGCGCTCGTCAGTCATGGGACCGTCGATCATGTCCAGGTCCTTTTCCTTCTCCTCAATGAGGAAGTCGGTGCCGTACAGGGGTACCCGGCGGTAGTCTCCCACGATACGCCCCCGTCCGTAGGCGTCGGGCAGGCCGGTGAGCAGCCCGGCGTGGCGGGCCAGGCGGGTGCGCTCCGGGTAGGCGTCAAACACGCCCTCGTTGTGGGTCTTGCGGTAGAGACGGAAGTGGCGCTCGATCTCCGGGTCCAGACGGCGGCCGTACTGTTCCAGGGCGGAGACGGCGTTGCGGATGCCACCGAAGGGGTTGACGATACGCTTGAGGGGGGCGTCGGTCTGAAGGCCCACAATGACCTCACTCTCCCGGTCAATGTAGCCGGGGGCAAAATTGTCGATGCCGGAGACGGCGTGGGTCTCCACGTCGATGATCCCCTTGTGCACCTCCTCAATGATGAGGGCCTGAGCCTTTTTCCACACATTTGCCGTTTTTGTGGAAATCTCGGCCAGAAAATCCCCCTCCCCGCAATACGGATTGTAATTTTTCTGAATAAAATTACGCACATTCACCAGGTGCCGCCACTCACCGGTGCGGAAACCCTGCCAGGCGGTGCAATTTACGTCAATGCTCATACATACTCCTTTTCACAGCAAGTCTTGTTCAGTCGTCTGTTCCAGTCTGCCAGGGTCTTTCCCCCCATAGGGGGTGTCCCCTCCAGGGGATAGGGGATGCCCAGGGCGGCGTACTTATGGACCCCCAGGGTATGGTAGGGCAGCAGCTCCACCCGCTGGATGTACCGGATGGTCTTCAAATAGCGCTCCAGCCCTTCCAGGTGGGCCTCCCCGTCGGTGAGGCCGGGCACCACCACGTGGCGCACCCACAGGGGAACGCCCGCCGCCTGGGCCTGCTCCAAAAAGCGTTCAAAGGCCGCCATGGAGCCGCCGGTGACCTGCCGGTACCCCTCCGGGTCGTAGTGCTTCACGTCCAGCAGGATCAGGTTGGTGCTGCGCAAAATGGGGCCGTACTCCCCCAGGCCGCAGCCCGCCGTGTCCAGGCAGGTATGGATGCCCGCCGTCCGGCACAGGTCCAGGGTCTCGGCCAGAAACTCCGGCTGCAGCAGAGGCTCGCCGCCGGAGAAGGTGACGCCCCCCTTCTCCCCGAAATAGGGTTTGAAGCGGAGCAGCTTTTCCACCAGCCGCCCCGGCGTGTACACCTCCGCCGCCGGGTTTTCCACAGCCCAGGTGTCCGGGTTGTGGCAGTAGCGGCAGCGCAGGGCGCAGCCCTGGAGAAAGACCACCGCCCGGATGCCCGGCCCGTCCACCAGACCCATGGACTCCAGGGAGTGGACCCTCCCGCTCGTCATGTGGAACTACCTCCTTTGCAAAAAGAAAAGCCGACAGTCCGGGCTTTCCTCGCCCAGACGGTCGGCTTTTTCTTAATCATACTCCATGTGGTAGGCTCCACATTATCCGTCAGTCATATGATGTTCCTTTTATACCATGACCAACGGCGCTTTGTCAAGCGGAACGGCAGGCCCGCCCCATGCTGAGGGTTATGCAGAAGCAAGTCTTGTTCTTACAAGTACAAGTATTTTAAAATGGGAAAATTAAATCACTTGTAAAATTACACCCAAATGTAGTAATACAACACATTACGGCCGCGTTAATTAAGCCGGACGCCCAAATATTTCCTGTTTTTTTATAAATAAACCTTGCACTAAACGCAGCAAATATCAGGCAGGGAGCCAATGCAAACGCCATAATTCCCGCCATAGCACCTTCTGCGGAGGCAAGCCACAGTCCGCCAGTGGAATAAAGGGTGCTATACTGGATGATAATGTAGATAATCATGGAAACTCCGTTGGCAAGTCCGCACAAAATTGTCGTGAGCCATTCAGGAGCATCTTTATATCTTGCATTTGCATTGACAATGGCGTTTGGCACATAGAACAATGCCCACATGGGTATGTATTTTACAGCAATTGTAAAGAATCGGTTGGGCTTGGCCCCAACAATGGCGAAGGAGCAGACTCTAAAATCCGTTCCAAACACAAAATGTGCAATATAGACCGGAATATACATCAGGGCAACAACCGTAAAGGCAAACAGCACCGTAAGCAAAAACTGAGATATGGTTTCCATACCGCCAGCCGAAAACGTATTACAACTCATATCCTGATCTCTACGATACAGGATGCGTCTGACAAACGCCTGCAGGCATAGGACCGCAAGTGCAAATATGCCACAGGCCATAGACCACAATCCCACACCGTTGACGACATAAGTGCCTGGATAAGCGCTATCATTAAACGCGGTCATACCCATGGGGAACAGCTTGCAGTAAGAGAAGAAGGAAAACAGAATAAACACCACAAGCGAGATACCCAAAACAGACCATTCTCTGGGATCCTTCAAGCAGCGAAGATTAGCACATTCAACCACCGGGCGCTTGATCCCGGCAAAAACTTTTGTGCCCGCCAGCAATGCTACCAAGGGGAACAGCATCATGAAAAATCCAACCAGTCCAATTCCCTGGAACACCGCTGCAATCTGCCAAATCTGCTGATTCGGCTCAATATACTTCGCACCGGCGGGAACGCCAAACGCATCATAAAATCCTTGTACAGTCAGTGCGGACCCCACTCTGGAAAAGTGAAACATCGGATGGGTTGTATGAGGATTCTGGATACATATTCCTTCCGTAATTCCAAGTGCCGCTCCATTTTCGCCACGCTCTACAGGACCATCTGCGGAATACCATTGTCCCTCGGTTACCGAATCTCCATCAAATTGCGGATAGGCGCCCTTAATCAAGCCTTTCGCCGTATCAGACTCCAGGATCGTATTTGCCCCAAAAAATGTAGTATCAAATTCATCAAACTTATTGATTACCAGCGTCCAGCAAAGGCCTTCCCGGTATTCAGGTGTCATATTGAAGGAACGCATGGTGTCTCCGCCTTCTACCCAGGCAGAAATGCGTTGGTCAGAGCCCTCCACATTTAATGCCGCAATGGTCTGGAAACACGCTTCATTTCCCAGGCTGTGTCCGGTCACACCAATTTGTGTCTCATCCACGAAGTCCAGGCTCATGGCATATTCAGCAGCAGCCAGCATCCCATAGCTGCCGCTGCTTGCAGTTTGTATTCCGTTGTCTGACCAGCCATGCCCTGCCATATCGATAGAAATGACATAAAATCCTCGCCGCGCCAGTTCCAAATAGGATGACATCTGAAGCTCAAGGGTATTTGCTCCTCCGTGAGCACATATTACGGCGGGCACCGGAGTCTCAGCCGACGCATTGTCCGGCTTCAACATCATAAAGTGAAATTGGTACTGTGCATCCGGTTGAAAATGTATCTGCACCGACTTTCCGTTTTCCGTCGTATTTTGCGTAATCATATCGGATAGTTCTGATAAGGTCCCGGTAAACGTAGTAACTTCTATTTTCCCGAAGTCCGACTGTACCAGCGACGTACCGATCATGCTGACAAAGCACAGGCACAGCGCAATGACCAAAAGTATAATCGAAATCCGTTTTGCATTCTTCTGCTTGGCTGACATGTTCACTCCTCCTCATCAACTCTTATCTTTATGAAAAGCAAAGGTATTATTTTTTCTGATTTCCCCCCTCTGCACACAAAAAACGCGGCTGTCCTGTCTGACAGCCGCGCTTCTCCCATCTCATGCGCATTATGATTCACTTTTGCTTGCTAAATTTAAAATAACAGGTTCACAAATCCATGTCAAGTCCATTTTTCCCTTTTGTGGAATCCATACAAGAAAGTGTCTTGTTTTTTGACATAGTACGGGGCTTGCATTTCCCAGCACGCCCTGTTATGATAAAGATACACCGGTGCAGAGATGTTGAGATGCGCAGAGTGGTTCAGGCCGCTTTGCGCTTTTTCTTTGCGCCGGGCCGTTGGTTTGCATCTTGGAGGGACACAGCATGGACACACCGCAGCTTTTGGAGCTTCTGGCCGACGGGCCGGTGATCGCGGCAGTCAAGGACGACAGCGGTCTGGCCCGGGCGCTGGACAGCGACGTATCGGTTCTCTTTCTCCTCTATGGAGATATCCTCACCATCCGGGACACAGTGGCCCGGGTGCGGGAGGCAGGCAAGCGGGTTTTTGTCCACCTGGACCTGGTCGAGGGTCTGTCCGCCCGGGAGATCTCCGCCGACTTTATCGCCCGGAGCACCGCCGCTGACGGGATCATCTCCACCAGGCCCGCCCTTACCCGCCGGGCCCGGGAGCTGGGGCTGGTTGCCATCCAGCGGATCTTCCTGCTGGACTCCATGGCACTGAAGAATGTGGAGCGGCACTTCTCCCAGGAGAGCGCCGACCTGGTGGAGGTACTGCCGGGGCTGATGCCCAAGATCATCCGCCAGCTGTGCCGCACCACCGGCAGGCCCATCATCGCCGGCGGGCTGATTACCGACAAGGAGGACGTGACCGGGGCCCTGGGGGCCGGAGCGGTGGCGGTGTCCTCCACCAACCCCGCCGTCTGGAGTATGTAGCGGCGGAACAAGTACATCATGATGTTTCCGGAGATTGAGAGCGAAACAGCACCAGCCCCATGCCGGGGTGGTTCTGTTTTGCTCTTTTTTCTGTTTCAGCAACGGTTTACGGGAGGTTTTGCTATGTATGACGTTCTCATCATCGGCTGCGGCATCGTGGGCGCGGCCACTGCCTTTGAGCTGTCCAAATATCAGCTCAAAGTGGGGATCGTGGAGCGGGAAAACGATGTGGCCAATGGTACCACCAAGGCCAACTCCGCCATCATCCACGCCGGGTATGACCCCATGCCCGGCTCCCTGATGGCCCGCCTCAACGTCCGGGGCTCCGCCCTAGCCCGGGAGCTGTGCGCCCAGCTGGACGTACCCTATCTGCCCTGTGGGTCCCTGGTGCTCGGCTTTTCCACGGAGGACGAGGTCCTGCTCAAGGAGCTGTTCCGCCGGGGCACACAGAACGGGGTGCCCGGTCTGGCCCTGCTCACCGGGGATGAGGCCCGTGCTCTGGAGCCCAACCTCTCCCCCGCCGTCACCGCTGCCCTCCACGCCCCCTCCGCCGCCATCTGCTCCCCCTGGGAGTACTGCCTGGCTCTGGCGGAGACAGCGGTGCGCAACGGTGCTCAGCTCCATCTGGAGACCGCCGTCACCGGCTTAACCCCCACCGCCGACGGCTGGCGGGTAGAGACCAGCCGGGGCGTGCTGGACGCCCGGTACGTGGTCAACGCCGCCGGGCTGGACGCCCAGGCCGTCCACGAGATGGCCGCGCCCTCCTCCTTTACCATCCACCCCTCCCGGGGCGAATACTTCCTGCTGGACAAGAGCGAGGGAGACCGGGTGGGCCGGGTGATCTTCCAGTGCCCCAGTCGTGTGGGCAAGGGCGTGCTGGTGGCTCCCACCGTCCACGGCAACCTGATCGTGGGCCCCAACGCCGAGCCGGTGGAGGGAGACGACACCGCCACCACCGCCGGGGGCCTGGCCTACGTGCGTCAGACTGCCCTGCGCTCGGTACCGTCGGTGGAGTTCCGCGCCTCCATCCGCAACTTCGCCGGGGTGCGGGCCTCCACAGACCGGGAGGACTTTATCATTGAGGAGGCCGCCCCTCACTTCCTGGACCTGGCGGGCATCTGCTCCCCCGGCCTGTCCGCCGCCCCCGCCATTGGGGAATACGCCGTGGAACTGCTGGGGCAGGCGGGTCTGGCACTGGAGCGGAAGGCGGACTTCACCGCCAGCCGGAAGCGGGTTCGATTCCGGGAGCTGCCGCCGGAGGAAAAGGCCAGGCTGGTGGCGGAGCAGCCGGCCTACGGCCGGGTGATCTGCCGGTGCGAGACCGTTACCGAAGGCGAAATTCTGGACGCCCTGTCCGGTCCCATCCCACCCCGGTCGGTGGACGGAGTAAAGCGCCGGGCGGGGGCCGGGCTGGGCCGCTGCCAGGGCGGCTTCTGCGGGCCCCGTGTGCTGGAACTGCTGGCCCGGGAGCAGGGCCGTTCCCCGGGAGATATTCCCCAGGACAAGGCCGGCTCCTGGCTGCTGGCCTGTGAGACGAAGGGAGGGCACGCTGATGTATGACCTCATTGTAATCGGCGGCGGCCCGGCCGGTCTGGCCGGGGCCTGTGCCGCGTGGGAGGCCGGCCTGCGCCGTATCCTGATCGTGGAGCGGGACAGGGAACTGGGCGGCATCCTCAACCAGTGCATCCACAACGGCTTCGGCCTGCACTATTTCAAGGAAGAACTCACCGGCCCGGAGTACGCCGGGCGGTTTATCGAAATGCTCCGGGACACCGGCGTAGAGGTACGGCTGGACACTATGGTGCTGGAAGTCACCGACCAGCGGAAGGTCCACATGGTGGGCAAAGACACCGGCTACCGCGTGGAGGAGGCCAAAAGCATCCTGCTGGCCATGGGCTGCCGGGAGCGTACCCGGGGCGCCATCGCCATCCCCGGCACCCGCCCCGCCGGCATCTTCACCGCCGGTGCCGCCCAGCGGTATGTGAACATGGAGGGGTGGCTCCCCGGCAAACGGGTGGTCATTCTGGGCAGCGGCGATATCGGCCTCATCATGGCCCGGCGGATGACCCTGGAAGGGGCCAAGGTGCTGGCCTGCGTGGAGGTCATGCCCTACTCCGGCGGTCTGAACCGGAACATCGTCCAGTGCCTCCACGACTACGACATCCCCCTCTACCTCTCCCACACCGTTACCGACATTCGGGGCGTAAACCGGGTGGAACAGGTGGTGGTATCACAGGTGGATGACCGCCGCCAGCCCATCCCCGGCACCGAAATGGTATTTGACTGCGACACTCTGCTGCTCTCCGTGGGTCTCATCCCGGAGAACGAGCTGACCCGCCAGGCGGGCATTGCCATCGACCCCCGGACCAACGGGGCGGTAGTGTGGGAGAACATGGAGACCTCCCTGCCCGGCGTGTTCGCCTCGGGCAATGTGGCCCACGTCCACGACCTGGTGGACTTCGTCACCGCCGAGAGCCAGCGGGCGGGAACCGCCGCCGCCCGGTACGTGCTGGAGGGAGAGGCTGCGGAGGGCGACGCGCTGGAGATCGTCAACGGGGACGGAGTAAGCTACACCGTCCCCCAGCATGTCCGGCCCGGCCGGGTGGAAAAGGCCTGTGACCTGTTTTTCCGGGTGAACCGGGTGTGCGGCCCCAGCCGCATTAAGGTCACCTCCGGCGACAAACAGATCGCCGCCTTTTCCAGGGACTATCTGGCTCCCGGCGAGATGGAGCATATCCTGCTCCCCCGCAAACTGCTGGACGGAGCCAGCGAAACCCTGTGTGTATCCATTGAGGAGGTGGAGTCCGAATGAAAGAGCTTATCTGCATCGTCTGCCCCAAGGGCTGCCGCCTGAAGGTGGACGAGGAACGGGACTATGCCGTCACCGGCAACAGCTGCCCCCGCGGGGCGGAGTACGGCAGGGCGGAGCTGACCCACCCCACCCGGGTACTCACCTCCACCGTCCGCTGTGTGGGCGGGGCGCATCCCCGCTGCCCAGTGAAGACCAACGGCCCCATCCCCAAGGGGGATATCTTCCCGGCCATGGCCCTGCTGGACGGGGTCACCCTCACCGTGCCTGTCCGGACCGGTCAGGTAGTCGTAAAAAATGTTCTGGGCACCGGGGTGGACTTTGTGGCCGCCCGGGACCTGTAACACCGGAACCTGAGGGAGGGGTACAGTATGACGGATCAATATATTCTGGCTCTGGACCAGGGCACCACCAGCTCCCGGGCCATTCTCTTTGACCGGGATCAGAACATCCTCGGTGTGGCCCAGAAGGAATTCACCCAGCTCTACCCGAAGGAAGGCTGGGTGGAGCACGACCCCATGGAGATCTGGTCCTCCCAGTACGGGGTGATGATGGAGGTCATCGCCCAGTCGGGGGTGGAGCCCGCCCGCATCTCCGCCATCGGCATCACCAACCAGCGGGAGACCACCATCCTGTGGGATAAAGAGACGGGCCGTCCCATCTATAACGCCATCGTGTGGCAGTGCCGCCGGACGGCGGAGATGGTGGACAAGCTGCTGGCTGACGGTTTGGGAGATCACATCCGCAAGACCACTGGCCTTATTCCCGACGCCTATTTCTCCGCTACTAAGATCGCCTGGGTCCTGGACCATGTGGAGGGGGCCAGGGAGAAAGCCCGCCGGGGCGAGATCCTGTTCGGCACGGTGGACAGCTGGCTGCTGTGGAAGCTCACCGGCGGGGCGGTCCACGCCACCGACGTGACCAACGCCTCCCGCACCATGCTCTATGACATCAGGAAGCTGGACTGGGACGACACCCTGCTGGCCGCCCTGGACATCCCCCGGGCCATGCTGCCCAAGGTGTGCTCCTCCAGCGAGATCTACGGCTACACCGACATTCAGGGGGCACAGATCCCTATTGCCGGCATCGCCGGGGATCAGCAGGCCGCCCTGTTCGGTCAGGGCTGCTTCTCTCCCGGGGACGCCAAGAACACCTACGGCACCGGCTGCTTCCTGCTGATGAACACCGGGGAGACCCCCTGCGACAGCTCCAACGGTCTGCTGACCACCATCGCGGTGGGGCTGGACGGCAGGGTGCAGTACGCCCTGGAGGGCTCTGTATTCGTGGGCGGCGCGGTGATCCAGTGGCTGCGGGATGAGCTGCGGTTCTTCACCGACAGCCGGGACGCGGAGTACTACGCCCAGAAGGTGAGCGACAACGGAGGCGTGTACCTGGTGCCCGCCTTTACCGGCCTGGGCGCCCCCTACTGGGACATGTACGCCCGGGGCGTGCTGGTGGGGCTCACCCGGGGCACCAAGCGGGAACACATCATCCGGGCGGCCCAGGAATCCATCGCCTATCAGGTGGCCGACCTGGTCCACGCCATGGAGAGCGACACCGGCGTGCCCCTCACCAGGCTGAAAGCCGACGGAGGTGCCAGCCGGGACGTATTTTTGATGCAGTTCCAGGCGGACATTCTGGACCGGCAGGTGCTCCGCCCCGCCATCCGGGAGACCACCGCCCTGGGCGCTGCCTATCTGTCGGGTCTGGCTACCGGGGTGTGGGAGGATACGGCGGAGCTGAGCCGCCTGTGGCGGTGTGACACCACCTTTTCCCCCACCATGGAGGCAGACAGCCGGACCCGGCTGCTGGACCAGTGGCACCGGGCGGTGGGCCGCTGCCGGGACTGGGTCCGCTAGTCCCGCATATAGGCAAAGCTGTTGATCAGCGACCGGGTATAGGGATGGGTGGGGCTGTCCAGAACGGCCCCGGTCTCCCCCTGCTCCAGCAGCTTTCCGTCCCGCATGATACCAATGCGGTGGCTGCTGCGGCGGATCAGGTCCAGGTCGTGGGAGATGAGCAGGTAGGAGACTCCGGTCCGCTCCTGAATGTCCCGCAGCAGCGCCATGATTTGGGCCTGGACGGAGACGTCCAGCATAGATGTGGGCTCGTCCAGAACGATGAATTCCGGCTGAAGCAGCATGATGCGGGCCAGCACGATGCGCTGGGTCTGGCCGCCGCTGACCTGGGACGCCCGGCGCTCCAGCAGCTCCGGCTGGATGCCGTAGGCCCGGATATGCTCCCGTATCACGTCGTCCATATGGGCCCGGCCGGGCAGGTCGTGGAGCAGAAAGGGCTCCCGGAGGCTGTCCAGCACCGTCATACGGGGGTTGAGTGAGGTGTCCGGGTGCTGAAAAAGCATCTGGACCCGGCGGCGATAGGGGTGCAGTTCTCTTTTGCCCACCCGCAGCAGATCTCTCCCGTCGTACAGGACCTGACCGGAGGTGGCGGGAAGCAGGCAGGTGAGCATCCGACCCAGGGTGGACTTGCCGCAGCCGGACTCCCCCATCAGGCCGTAGGTCTCCCCCGGCCCAATGGTCAGGGAGACGTCGTCCACCGCCGTATGGGCCCGGCTGCCCAGGCGGCCGGACCGGAATACCTTGGTCAGATGCTTCATCTCAATCAAAGCCATGGCAGCATACGCTCCCTTCTCCGCAGTATACCGTCCCCGGCGCTTCCCGCCGGCAGATCTCCCGGGCGTGGGGGCACCGTGGATGGAAGACGCAGCCGGCGGGCTGGTCGGTAAAGGCAGGGGCAAAGCCCGCCATGGGCTTCATCCCCAGGTGGGGCAGGGAGGCGATAAGCCCCCGGGTGTAGGGATGCCGGGGATGTTCAAACAGCTCCCGGGCGGTGTTGGTCTCCAGCACCCGCCCGCAGTACATGACCACAATGCGGTCGCAGAATTTCCGGGCCAGGAGCAGGTCGTGGGTAATGACCAGAAAACCCACGTGGTAGTGCTCCCGTACCATGCGGAAGGTGTCGTAGACCTGGTTGCGCACCACCGCGTCCAGCCCCTTGGTGGGCTCGTCGGCAATGATCCACCGGGGCCGGGCCGCCACGGCGATGGCGGTGAGGGCCCGCTGGCACATGCCGCCGGACAGCTCAAAGGGATAGGCGCGGGCCACCCGCTCCGGCTGGGAAAAGGCCAGCTGCTCCAGCAGCTCCAGGGTGTGCTTTCGGCTTTCCGCCCGGCTCTCCCCCGCCAGCCGGAACACTTCCTCGATCTGGCGGCCCACCCGGACGCCTGGATTTAAAGAGGTGGCGGGGTTCTGAGCCACCAGGGCAATTTCCCGTCCCCGGACGGCGCACAGCTCCCTCTGGGACAGGCCGGTCAGCTCCCGCCCGTCCAGCAGGATGCGGCCGGAGACGGCGGCGTTGGACTGGAGCAGACCCAGAATGGACAGGCCCAGCACCGACTTGCCGCTGCCCGTCTCCCCGATGATCCCCGTAACCTGTTGAGAGGAAACGGTCAGGCTCACGTGGTTGACCGCCGGGATCGTGCCGGAGGGGGTGGAAAAATTGACGCAGAGGTCCTGGATGCACAGTTCCATACCGGCCTCCTTTCAAAGCATACGGGCCGCGCCGTCGTCATGGTCCAGGCGGTCCCGCAGGTAATCGGCAATGAGGTTGATGCTCAGGCAGAACAGGGTCAGGCAGGCCGCCGGGGCCAGGAGCACCGGAAAATACCGGATATAGTAGAGCTTGGCGTCGTTGATCATGATGCCCCAGTCCGAGGCGGGCGCCCGCAGGCCCAGGCCCAGGTAGCTCATGGCCGCCACGGTGAGCACCGTGGAGCCGATGCGGGTGGCGATGAGCACCAGCAGGGGCAGCAGGATGTTGGGCAGGATGTGACGGCGGACAATGTACAGCCCGCCCGCCCCCATGGCCCGGGCGCCCTCGATATAGTGCTGCTCCCGGACCTCCAGCACCTGGTTGCGCACGATGCGGGAGAATCCGGCCCAGGAGCTGACCACAATGGCGATCAGCAGGCTGCGCATGCCAGGACCCAGCAGGCCAAGCACAGCCACCACGAAGGCGGTGCTGGGGATGCCCTGAAAGATATTAACCACACTCTGGATGAGCTGGTCCGGCCAGCCGCCCAGCCACCCGGAGACAAGGCCGATGGTCATACCCACCAGCAGAGTGCAGCCTGTGGCGAAAAAGGCGATGAACACCGAGGAGCGGCTGCCGTAAATGAGGCGGCTGAGCAGGTCCCGTCCCAGGTGGTCGGTGCCCAGCCAGTGTGCCCGGGAGGGACCGGCCAGGCTGTTGGCCATATCCACCGCGTTCGGGTCCCAGGGGGCGATAAGGTCGGCGGCCACGCCCACGAACAGGAAGGCCAGCAGGACCGCCAGCGCCAGAATAAACATCACGCGTTTTTTCTTCATACTCAGCCCCCCAGGCGGATCTTCGGATTCAGCCAGGCACAGATCAGGTCGGCCAGCAGGCAGACCAGCACGAAGGCGAAGCCGGTAAACAGCACATAGCCCTGGATGGCCGTATAGTCCCGCTTGCTGATGGCAGTCAGGGCATAGCTGCCGATTCCCGGGATGGAAAAGACGCTTTCGGTGATCATGGACCCGCCCAGCAGGCCGCCGAAGGCGTTGGCGGCGTAGGTGACGGACGGGGTCAGGGCGTTGCGCAGCACATGGCGCAGGATGATCTGCCCCCGGCGCAGGCCCTTTGCCTGGGCGGTCAGGACGTAGTTTTTCCCCATCTCTCCCAGGATGGAGGAGCGGAGCAGGCGGATCACCACGCAGGCCGAGCCGATAGCCACCGCCAGGCAGGGCATAATAAAGTTTTCCGGTCCGTCGGCGCCGCTGGTGGGCAGGACGCGCAGCTTCTGGGCAAAGAGCCAGATCATGAAATAGGCCATGCAGAAGCCGGGGACGGACATGAGGAAGACCAGCACCACCCGCCCGGCCACATCCAGAAAGCTGTCCCGGAACAGGCTCAGGCAGATCCCGCCCAGCAGGCCCGCCGCGGCGATGACCGCCAGAGCCAGCACGCTGAGCAGCAGGGTGTTGGGCAGCAAGCGGAGCAGCTCGTCCAGCACCGGCTTGTCGTCGATGAGGGAGCGGCCCAGATCCCCCCGCAGCACTCCGCCCAGCCAGCGCCCGTACTGGATCAGCACGGGGTCGTCCAGCCCCAGCTCCTCCCGCAGGGCCTGGATCTCCTCCTCAGTGGGAATATAGTCGGGGTCGGCGCTGGCCCGGTTGACGGCTGGGTCCCCTCTGGCGATCAGCCCCAGGGCAAAGGCCAGCAGCGTGATGCCCAGCAGGATGGGGATGGTCCACAGGAGCTTCTTCCCGATGTAGCGCAGGGTCTGATTCAATCTAATACCTCCCTTAAAAAGGGCCGCGCCAGTGTCTGGCGCGGCCCTTTTCGCTGCTTACTGGGCGTCCACCCAGGCCAGGCGGCTCAGGTCCAGATGGTCGCGGTACGTGTCATAGCCGGTGATCTGGGCTTGGTTGTAGATCAGGTTGCTGGTGTCGTAAAAGAGGGGGATGACGGGCAGCTCGGTGTTGGCGATCTCCTGGAGCTCCACGGCCAGCTCGTGGAAGCGCGCGTCATCCAGGGTGGTGCTCATCTCCTTGAGCAGCTCGTCGGCATGTGGATTGTTGTAGGCCAGGTGCTGGGACTGGTTATAGGAGCCGGTGCTGCTCAGGTACATGTTCATGAAATGGTAGGCGTTCAGGTTGGACATGCCGTGGGTCATAAAGTTGGCGCCCAACTCTCCCGCCTTGGACATCTCGGAATAGGTGGAGGAGTCAATGACGTTGACGGTGGCGTCAATGCCGATCTGGGCCAGCTGGGACTGGATGTACTCCATCATCTCCTTGTAGGGGCCTCGGTCCAGGTACAGGGAGCGGGTATACATGTCCAGGCTGATGCGGGTATCGCCCAGTACCTCCGCAGCCAGCTCCTTGGCCCGCTCCATGTCGTACTCCACGGGCAGCCCCACCCAGTCGGGACACATGCGGTTGACCAGGTTCTGGGTGGGCATGGCGTAGCCGCCCCAGAGCTGATCCACAATAAGCTGGCGGTCAATGGCCAGGCTCACCGCCTGGCGCAGGCGCATGTCGGAGAAGGGCGTGCCCTCCCCCTTTAGAAGCATGAAGTGGGTGATGTTGGAGGTGTGCACCGCCATGGCAAAGCGCTGATCCTTCAGCAGCTCGTCGCCCAGAGCGGCAGGCATGGCGCCCAGGTCCAGCACGCCCATGATCTCCTCGCTGTCCAGGGCGGCATAGCGGGCCTGGGGATCAGTGATGATGCGCACCCGAATGTTGCGGATCTTGGCCGGCTCTCCCCAGTAGCCGTCGAAGGCGGTGATGTCCACGTACTCATCCTCCGCCACCTTCTGGATCATGTAGGGGCCGGTGCCCACGGGCTGCTCGGTGAAGTAGCCCGTTTCCAGGTCCCAGGAGCCGGGATAGAAGATGCAGCTGGCCGTGTCCTTCATGTTGAACAGCAGGCGGGGCACCGGATCGGTGAAGCTGACGGTAACGGTGTAGTCGTCCACCTTCTCACAGCCGATGAGTCCCGGGTAGAGGTCGTTGACCTTGAAGGTGGTGTACTGGGAGTAGCCGCTTTCCAGCAGCTTGTAGCGGTTGAAGTTCTCCACCACCACGCCGGCGTTGAAGGGTTCGCCGTTCTGGAAGCTGACCCCCTGGCGCAGGTGGAAGGTCCAGACGGTGGCGTCCTCATTGCGCTCCCAGCTCTCGGCCAGCACGCCCATGGGGTTGCCGTCCTCGTCCACGGAGATGAGGGGCTCCCACGCACCCAGCAGCTTGTGGGAGAAATAGACGTCCTCCAGGCCGGGGGCCAGGGTGCGGGCACCCGCCAGCACCAGCACGTCGTCTTCAGTATGGGCGGCGGCGCTCTGGGCGGGCGCCGGGTCCGCCGAGGGGGTCTGGGCGGGCGCGGGACCGCCGCAGGCGGCAAGGGACAGGGTGAGGGCCACGCCTGCCAGCAGGGACAAAAGCCGTTGTTTTTTCATCATTGCACTCCTTCTCATTTCATCTGACGTTGGATATGGAAAACACGCAGGGCTCCTGCGCGGGGTTCCCGATCATCCGTCCGCTTCTCCGTCCAACCCCAGCTGGAACAGGGCGTTGGACCAGGAACCGCAGGCCTTCTGCAAACGCCTGCGGATTTCCGGCGGCACCTCCCGGCGGGCGGGCGGACGGCCTAACTGCAAGGTCAGGGCCCGCACCTGCTCCAGATCCGCCTCTGTCTGCCGGTCCAGGCGGAGCAGCCGGTAGTGGCAGTCATACAGGTCGCTGCGGTGGAGACCCCTGCGACGCTCCTGATTCTGGTGCAGAGGGGCGTTGACAAAGGGCGTGATCCGCCGCACCGGCTCCAGGTCGATCTGGTAGAGCACGCTCCGCCAGGAGCCGAAGCGCTGGATGAGGGCCGTCCGGAGCCCTTCCTCCACCTCGCTGCGCAGCGGCGGGCGGTTGAGGGTCCTGGCAAGGGTCCGCAGCTCGTCCAGCATGCGCCCTTCCTCCCGGGTGAGGTCCGCCGCTTTCCGGAGGGCTCCGGCGGCAGCCGCCTCCGCCCCCGCGGCCTCCAGCACCTGTCCCCAGCTTTTGTACCGCTTGCTCAGCTTGCGGCACACCTCGGGCAGCTCGGAGGGATGGGGCATGCGGCCCAGGGCTGCCGCCTGGGTCCGCACCAGCTCCAGCAGCTGATCCACTTCCCCCGCTTCCCGGGCGGCCTGCTGGACGGACACACCGCCCCGGCCCGCCGACCGGCTCATCCCAGCCGCCCGCAGCGCGCCGGGCCAGTTCCGGAACCTGGCCCGGAGATAGTCCCGCAGGAGCCAGTGGACCTCCCCCTGAGCCGGAGAGCGACCCAGCTTTTCCCCGGCGGCACGCAGCAAAGCCAGCAGCTCCTCGTCTGAAAAACAGGCGCACAGCCGCTCTCCCTCCGGCGCAGCGGCAGAAAAACGGGTCCGGAGCTCCTCGTTCTCCTCCTCCGCGCCGCTTCCGCCCGCCATAAGCTTCAGCGCCCAGGCCTTTTGACCGGCCCGCTCGTCACCCGGCAGATGGTTCGTCATCGGTTTACACCCCTCTCATACGATCAAAGCGGCTGTGGACCTATATGGGTCCACAGCCGCTTTTCTGTGCGCACAGATACCGGGGGGAGCGTCCTCCACCCGGCCGTTCTCTTTTTGTAGGTCTTCTGACTCGCGCTTGGGGCAGGCTTGTGCCTGCCTTCGCCGGTCTGCTCTGCCTTCTCAGGGCACGTCCCCAATGGCTAACTTTCGTTGACGAGCAGCGGACATCACGCATACAGCGGCGGTTACCGTCCGGGATTCTCACCCGGTTCCCTTGTTCAGCCGCCCGGTCCCCCGGGCAGCCACAAAAAGCTGGATTGTAACAAACAAAAAAGCGGCCCTTCCTCTCCGGAAAGGCCGCGTCTTATCTCTGAAACAGCATACGGCTCCAAAAAGGTGCTACTTGATGTACGATCACTGCCGGCTGACCCCGTTCGGAGAATACGGCATCCGCGCCGGACTCCCACCGGCTTGTGATAAAGAGCACCTGTCTGAATCCAAGTTTCTCATCGTATCTGTTCTATATTCTGTTCTGCTCCCCTACTGTATCACACCGGCGCGTCTTTGGCAAGGGGGATTTTCTCCCCGCCGGCCAGCATCTCTTTCAGCGCGGCGATCAGCCGGCAGACGTGGAAGCCGTCACAGACGGCGTGGTTCACCTGGACGGACAGCGGCAGCATGCAGCGCCCGCCCTCCCGCTGGTACCGCCCCATGGTAAAAATGGGCGGCAGATAGGAATAGCCGTTTTTCAGGCTCAGATGAAAGCCGTCAAAGCTCTCCCAGGGGACCATGGAGACGGGAAAGGTATTGTCCGGGACACCGGGCTTTGCCATCATGGCATGGTTGTCTCCATAGCGCTCCATATCCTCCCGCCAGGCCCGGCAGAAGGCCTCATAGTCCTCCGTATACTCTGTCCAGATGTTGGAAAAGGTCTCGCTGTCCTTGTGGAAGACGGTATAGCAGGGGTGTACCGTCCCGTAAACACCCAGCGTTCCGTCCCCGTCAAATCCCATGCGGAACTCCGGGTAGCGGTTGACCGCCCGGGCAATCAGATAGAGCATGGTGGGATAGAGCTTTTTCCCTCCCTCCACAATGGGGGTAATATCCAGCTTTACCGTCATGCTGTAGCCGCAGGGCACCTGAGAAAAGTAGTGGGCAAAATGTTCTCTCCTCGCCCATGTGTCCATCTGAATGGGCTGAAGGTCCATGGCTGTTCCTCCCTCATCCGTTGTCTCTGCTATGATACCACATCAGCAAGGCCTTTTCAGCCGTTTACGGCCTGTTCCAGGCGGGCCTTCAGGGTGTCCTCCTGATCTTTCACATTCCCGATAATGGGCGCGCCCACGATGTTGCCCTCACTGTCCACCACATAGGTGGTGGGATAGCCCGCCACCTGGGCGGCGGAAGCCGTTTTCTCCTGACGCTGCCGCTGTAAATCCGGGGCTCCGATCTATAAAAAAAGTCCGACTGTCTGGCTTTTCCCGCCCAGGCAGTCGGACTTTCTTTCAGCAGAATCCACATCATTCCACTTATGTACTGCGGTTTTTATCCCGCTTCTGCAAGAGCCGCTCCAACAGATCGATCTGTTCTCTCAAATCCATATACCGCTCCATCCAGTACTCAAAGCGCACGCCGCAGAAATCCTGGGGATTTTCCACATCGGCCATCTGCTCCTGCAGCTCATCCAGCCGGCGGCGGAGCTCTGCCAGCCAGGCGGCAGCATAGTTCACCTCCTCTCCTTCCAGAGCCTCCGGCGGAACCGTCATGGCGGAGAGCCGGTCATCCCGGACCATGACGCACTCCGGTTCGATGCCCGGATAAAACTGCTTCAGATAGGCGGACAACTCCGGCCATGCCGCAGCCGGAACATTCAGCCGCAGCTCATCCGGCAGCTGTAAAAGCTCCATCCCACATTCCGCAGGGTCTTCCTGAACAATATCCAGGCATCGGGCTGTCAGACTGCGGGTCAGCTTTTCACCGTCCGGCCGGACGGCGATGCGGTGTGCCCCGGCATACCGGGCCAGGTCCCACAGGATGACCAGCCTCTGCATCAGCTCCCCGTTCTCCCCGACAGCGCTCAGTTCCCCGCACAGGCGGGAAACCAGCTGGTCCGCCTGGCGGGGATAGCGCCGCCGGAGGCCGTCCAGCGCCAGCGCCTTCAAACGGCTGGCGGTCTGGCTCCGGTCCAGGGTCTGGCCGTGGAATTGATAGATGGTATTCATATGACATTCCTTCCTTTCCGTCGTTTAGTTTACGCCTTCCGGCCGGGGCAGGCCGGAGAAGTCGGTGAGGACCTGGTCGGCCAGACCGAACTCCACCGCCTCCGGGGCGCTGAAGGTGGTCTCCTGCTCCGTCTTTTCCAAAATTTCTTCCACCGTCCGGCCGGTACGCTCGGACAGGATA
>CALWXT010000043.1 GCA_944385575.1 uncultured Flavonifractor sp.
ACGCCGTGGAGGCCGCCGGACACCTTGTAGCCGCCGCCGCCGAACTTGCCGCCGGCGTGGAGGATGGTAAAGACCACTTCCAGGGCGGGCAGGCCGGTCTGGGGCTGGACATCCACCGGAATGCCACGGCCGTTGTCGATGACGGTGATGATGTCCCCTTCGCCGATCTTGACGGTGATCTCGTCGCAGTAGCCTGCCAGGGCCTCGTCGATGGAGTTGTCCACGATCTCATACACCAGATGGTGCAGGCCGGACTCACTGGTGGAGCCGATATACATGCCCGGGCGCTTGCGCACCGCCTCCAGACCCTCCAGAACCTGGATCTCAGAGCCGCCGTATTCGTGTTCCACCTGAGTGGTGCTGTTCAGTTCTTCAGACATTTGAAAACCTCCATTGGGATCTTCCGGGCAGCCAGGGGCCGCTCCTACAACCCTTGTAGGAGCCGCCTCCGGCGGCCCGTCCTCACAAATTTATTCGAAACTGTTGCTCTCCGCCCGCCGCAGCAGGGTGGCTGCGGAGAGTTGAGACAGATAAACGGTGCTTTCTCCCCGTGCCTGGGCGCACAGGACAAAGGACCGGGGCAGGTCATCGGACACGTTCACCACCCGTCCCTCCTTCTCCGCCCGCTCCAGAAAGGCGCGGGTCAGATGGGAGGAGCTGGTGTTGTCCAGGTCGAATACGCCCAGTACATCACGGAAGGGCACCACCACGCTCTGACCCAGATGCAGATACATGTCAGTCCCTCCTCTTTTTCTCCCAGATCACCCTGGGGCCCCACAGTTTTTTCCACAGCCGCCAGCCCAGCACCGTGCCGATGAGGGCAAACAGGGCGGGCAGGCCGGGGACAAACAGCAGCTGGGTCACCGGGGAGTGGTCAGCTTCCCACACGCTCAGCCGTCCCGCCGTCACCCACCCGGCCAGAATCAGAATGACCAGGGGCGGCAGGGCCCGCCACAGCTTCCGTTTGGGAAACCGGCAGACCAGATATTGGGCGATCAGCCCCACAACCAGGGGCAACACGCAGAAAACGCCGATGATAATGGGCATAGGGTCTCCTTATCCCACCAGCGCCCCGTCCTTGATGTGGAAGGTGCGGGCGCTCCCCAGCCGGGAGAGGTCCATCTCCTCACAACAGGTAATGAACACCTGGCCGCTGGTGATCCGTTTGAGTACAAATTCCTGCCGTTTCCCGTCCAATTCGGACAAAACATCGTCCAGCAGCAGCACCGGCCACTCCCCGGTCTCCCGGAAAAAGATTTCCCGGGAAGCCAGCTTGAGGGACAATGCCGCCGTCCGGGTCTGGCCCTGGGAGGCGAACTGCCGGGCGGAGAGCCCGTCCAGCAGCACCGCCAGATCGTCCTTGTGGGGCCCGGACAGACACTGACGGGATTCCAGCTCCGCCTTCCGGTGGGACTGCTGGTGATCCAGCAGCTGCTCCAGAATGGTGCGGGCGGGGGCCAGAGGGTCCTCCACGGTGCTCACCGTCTCATACCCCAGCTCCAGCACCTCCCGTCCTCCGGAAAAGTCCCGGTGGATGGTGGGCGTCACCTCGCCCAGCCGCTTGATGAAGTGGGCCCGGTAGTGGATGATAAGGGCGCCCGTCTGGGCCATGCGGAGATTGAACTCGTCCAGCGTGTCCAGCAGGGAGGGATGCTCCTCCCAGTCCCGCAAGATCCGGGTCTTGTGCTCGTACAGCCGCCGGTACTCCGCCAGAGCCTCGGCGTACTTGGGCCGCAGCTGGCAGATGCAGCTGTCCAGGAACTTCCGGCGTACCGCCGCACCCTCCCGGATGAGCCACAGGTCCTCCGGGCAAAAGAGCACGGTGTTGAGCACTCCCGACAGCTCCCCGGCGGTCTTCAGTTTCACTCCGTTGGAGAGCAGCTGCCGCCGGGCGCCCCGGCTCAGCCGGGCCTCCAGGGTAAACATCCGCTCCCGGGACTCCACCTTTCCCTTCACGAAGGCGTGGTCCACCCCGAACTGGATGAGCTCCCGGTCATATCTGGCCCGGTGGGAGGAGGCTGTGGACAAATAGGCCATAGCCTCCAGCAGATTGGTCTTGCCCTGGGCATTTTCTCCCCAAATCACGTTGACGCTTGGGGAAAACTTCCCCTCAAAGTGGGGGTAGTTCCGGAAAAAGTCCAGGGTGAGTGAGCGGAGGATCATACCACTTCCAGCTCCACCCCGTCCAGGGCGGCCTTGTCGCCGGGGCGCAGCTTCTTGCCCCGCATGGTGCATACCTCGCCGTTCACCGTGACCTCCCCGGCCTGGATGCGCTCCTTGGCGTCCCCGCCGGTCTCGGCCATGCCCTCAAATTTCAGCAGGGCCTCCAGCTTGATGAATTCGGTGGAAATTTTGACTTGTCTGTGTTCCATCTGTGCTCAGCCCTCCATGCAGGATTCCAGCAGGGCGTATACCTCCGGCAGCGCCTTTTTCAGCGCCACCGGCTTGCCCTTGGCCCGGTCGTAGAAGAAGTGGACACTGGTGCCCTCCGCCCGGATCTGACCGGTGGCGGCGTCCGCCATGGTATAGCTCAGCTCCATTTTGGCAGCCTGGAGCTTGGTCACCTTCATGGTGATGGCCACCGTTTCCCCAAACCGGGTCATGGATTTGTAGGAACAGGACACGCTGTACACGGCAAAGTCGATGCCCGCCTCCACCGCCTTTTCGTAGCCCCAGCCCAGCTGGTCCATAAAGTCGGAGCGGGCCTCCTCCATCCACAGGATATGATTTCCATGGTGGACGATGCTCATGCCGTCGGTCTCATAAAACTGCACTTTGTGCAGGTAAGGATGCAGTTCCAAGGTCTGTTTTCTCCCTTTCCGTTACTCTCCGGCCCGCAGACGGACAGGCAGCACCATATACAGGAAATTCTCCTCCCCCTCGGTGGGCAGGATGACGCAGGGGGACACGCCCGTGGTCAGCTCCAGCCGCACCTTGTCGGCGGGGGCGGCCTTGAGGGCGTCCATCAGGTACTTGTTGTTGAAGCCGATCTCCAACCCCTCGCCGTCGCCGTCAATGGGGCACTCGTCATAGGCGTCGCCGATGGCGGTCTTGGTGGCGATCTTGAGCACGCCGTTTTCAAATACGCAGCGCAGGGGGGATTTGAGCTTGTCGCTGATGATCAGGCTGACGCGGTCGATGGAGGAGAGCAGCGCACGGGTCTCGCCCACCACGTGGATGGTGTTGTTCCGGGGAATGGCCTGGCGGTAGGCCAAAAATTCACCTTCCAGTCGGCGGGAGACCAGCATGGTGTCCCCCACTTTGAACATCACATGCCGGGCGCCCTGGGTGACGGAGGCGGATTCGTCCACATCGGAGCAGATCTTTTCCACCTCGGACAGAGCTGCGCCGGGCACCACGAAGGAGAATTCGGGGGCGCCTTCCTTTTTCTGGATGGCCTCGTGCCGCAGGGCCAGTCGGTAGCCATCCACAGAGACAATGGTCAGGCCGCTATCGTCCACTTCAAACAGGGAACCGGTGTGGATGGGGCGGCTCTCATTGTCGCTGACAGCGAACAGGGTCTGGGAAATCATGGCTTTCAGCTTGCTCTGTGGAAGAATCAGGGAATTTTGGTATTCCACGGTGGGCAGCTCGGGGAACTCCTCGGGATCGGTGCCCAGGATATTGAACTCGCTCATACCGCATTTGATATTGACCATATAGTTGTCGGCCTGGAAGGTGACCATATCGTCAGGCATTTTGCGGACAATTTCACCGAACAGGCGGGCACCCAGCACCAAAGTGCCCTGTTCCTGGATTTCGGCGGGTACGACTGTGCGGATGCCGGTTTCCAGATTGTAGCCGGTGAGCCGCAGATCGTTGCCGGCCTCTACCAGAATGCCTTCCAGAGCGGGAATGGAGCTCTTAGGCGATACTGCCCGGGAGGTGGTGGAGATGGCTGCCTGCAGAAGTGCTTTTTCGCAGGTGAATTTCATAGCGTTGCTTCCTCCGTTTCCTGCTCCCCTCCGTTTTACGGGAAAAAGAGGGGGATAAATGTCGTAATAGTAAGTCGTAGGGAAAAATGATGTGGAAAACTCCCGCAAAGCCTTGGGTGCCATGGGAAAAAACGTCCACAGGGGTTGTGGATGAAAAATTGCCCTTTCCACAGGTGGAAAAGTGAGGCGAATTTTATCCACAGGCGTCTTTCCACATCTCCCCAAAATCCTGTGGAAAGGTGGAAAAATCCTTATTCGTACCGGGCGTTGATGTTGGCGTTAATGTCCTTGATGACTTCGGCGATTTCGGGGGACTGCTTGGTCAGCTTTTCAATGCGGTCAATGGAGTGCATGACGGTGGTGTGGTCGCGGCCCTCGAACTCCTTGCCGATCTCCTTCAGGGACAGATTGGTCATCCGGCGGATCTGGTACATGGCGATCTGCCGGGCCAGCGCGGTGTCCTTGGTGCGGCCCTGGCCCCGGAGTGCCTCCGGGTCGATGTTATAGAACTTGCCCACCTCGTCAATGATGACCTCCGGCGAGGGGAGAAACTCCGCCTTGTCCTTGAACATGTCCCGCACCGCCCGGGTGACGGTGTCCACGTCCACACTCTCCCCCATCAGCTCCTGGAAGGCCAGAATTTTGTTGACGGTGCCTTCGATCTGGCGCACGTTGGAGGTGATGTTTTCTGCGATGTACTGGAGCACCGGGTCGGGCAGGTTCATGCCCCGGCGGATGGCCTTGTTCTTGATGATGGCCACGCGAGTTTCATAGTCCGGGGGCTGAATGTCTACGGGCAGGCCCCATTCGAACCGGGTGCGCAGCCGGTCGTCCAGCCGCAGCATCTCCTTGGGAGGACGGTCGGCGGTGAAGACGATCTGACGGCCCGCCTCGTACAGGGTGTTGAAGGTGTGGAACATCTCCTCCTGGGTGGACTCGCGGCCGGCGATAAACTGCACGTCGTCCATGAGAAACACGTCGGCGGACCGGTACTTCTCCCGGAACTCCGGGTTGCGACCCTCCCGGATGGCCTGAATCAGTTCGTTGGTGAAGGAGTCGCCCTTGATGTACACGATGCGGTACTCAGGATGATTGCGGTGGATCTTGTGGGCGATGGCGTAGAGCAGGTGGGTCTTGCCCAGGCCGGACTCGCCGTAGATAAACAGGGGGTTGTAGGTCTGGGCGGGCTGCTCGGCCACCGCCAGGGCGGCGGCGTGGGCAAACTTGTTGGAGGAGCCCACCACGAACCGCTCAAAGGTATACTCCTCCGTACCGGGGAGGAACACATCGTCCACAGGCTTGCCGTAGCCCTCCAGCTCACCCTCGCCCAGCACCACCACCTCGAACTCGGCGGAAAAGAGCTCATGGAGGGCCTTCTGGATCACGGGCACATAGCGGGACTGGATGATGTCCCGCTTGAAGTTGGAGGGGGTATGAAGGACAAACCGGTTTGCCTCCAGCGCCACGGCGGTGGCGTCGTCAAACCAGGTGTTGATGGTGGTGGCGGTCATCTCCCCTTCCATCAGGGAGAGCACCTTGGCCCAGAGATCGGCCGGTAAATTCACGAAAAGACCACCTCTTTCGGTAGAATAACATATCCAATTGATTATACCAAAAAAACGCCTCCGCCGCAACCGATACTATATAAAAAAGAATTCCTTTTTCCGGTGGCCGGACAGGAAAGAAAACACAATATGTTGTATTAGGCCCCGGAAAGGCAGAAAAAAACAAAAAAGAATCCGAAAAAAGCTGTTGACAGGGCATTTTGGAATAGGCTATAATACCATGTGCGCCGTGTATCTAACGCGGTGTAAAGCAGTTTTCTTTGTCAACCGCAGCCGGAAGGCTGTTGTGGAGGCGGGGTCCCCCGCCGATCATTGAACAGGAGGTGTCCCCACATGGTCCGTACCTATCAGCCCAAGAAGCGCCAGCGCTCCAAGGAGCACGGTTTCCGCAAGCGCATGCGCACCGCCAACGGCCGCAAGGTCCTGGCTCGCCGCCGCGCGAAAGGCCGCGCCCGTCTGACCCATTGATGGGTCCGCGAATGGAATAGGGCTTTTTTGAGGGGCGGGGGAGCTTTCCCACCGCCCCTGCGCAGTATGCGCAGAAACGGAGCGGGAGCATGCAGCACACCATTTCTCTGAAACAGAATCATGTGTTCCGCCGACTGTACAGCAAGGGCAAGAGCGCGGTGGATTCCCGCCTGGCGGTGTACTGCCGGAAAAACGGCGGTGCGGGCAGCCGGCTGGGGCTCACTGTGGGGGTCAAGCTGGGGAAGGCCGTGGTGCGCAACCGCACCCGCCGCCGGATCCGGGAGGCCTACCGCATCCATGAGGACCGCTTTCTGCCCGGGTATGACATTGTGGTGGTAGCCCGTGTAAAGGCGGGCCACAGCCGCTACCGGGAGCTGGAGCGCAGCCTGCTGACTTTGTCGGACAAGCTGGGCCTGCTGCGGAAGGAGGCGGGCGGAAGGTGAAGACGCTTCTTCTGGCCGCTATCCGCTTCTACCGCAAGTACATCTCCCCTGCCCGTCCCCCCTGCTGCCGGTTTATCCCCACCTGCTCGGCCTACGCCCTGGAGGCGGTGGAGAAATACGGGGCCCTCAAGGGGGGCTTTCTGGCGCTGCGCCGACTGCTGAAATGCCAGCCCTTCCACAAGCAGGAAACCATCGAGTACGACCCCGTGCCGTGACCCGCGGGCCGCGGCGAGAAATGTAGCTTGGAGGCGCGCAAATGGATATTATCCTTACCCCTTTTTCATGGCTGCTCGAGGTTTTTTATAACTTCTGCGGCAGCTACGGCCTGGCGCTGATCTTGTTCGCGCTGGTGGTCAAGGTGGTGCTGTTCCCCCTGTCCTTGAAGGGCAAGCGCAGCATGATCCAGATGAACATGCTCCAGGGCCAGATGCAGAAGCTGCAGAAGCAGTACGGCAACAACCGGGAGCGCTACAATGAGGAGGTCCAGAAGCTCTACGCCAAGGAGAAGGTCAACCCCATGGGCGGCTGCCTGTGGTCCTTCATCCCCCTCATTATCCTGATGGTCCTCTACCCCATCATTCGTGAGCCCATCCACTACATGATGGGCATTACCGACGGCGGGGTGCTCAATGCCATTGCCGAAGTGGTGAACTGGAACACCGTGGCTGTGGACATGGGCTGGCTGAAGGAGGCGGGCGAGGGCTTTGCCAACACCGCCTACAATCAGCTGTACCTGGCCTCTCTCATTACCCCCGAGAACCTGGAAGCCGTCCGCGCCGCCACCGGCGAAGCGGGCAGCCAGATCTTCTCCATCAACTTTGACTTCCTGGGTCTGGTGGACCTGTCCCAGATCCCCCAGCTGAAGTTCTGGGAAGTGGAGCACGGTGGCTTTGCCCTGTTCCTGCTGCCCGTGATCTCCGCCGGTCTGAGCGTGGTGTTCTCCCTGGTCTCCATGAAGACCAACGCGGTGAACCAGCAGAGCAGCCAGACCAACTCCACCATGAAGTCCATGATGATCGTCTCCCCCCTGATCTCCCTGTGGATCGGCTTCTCCATGCCGGCGGCCCTGTGTATCTACTGGATCGCCAACAGCCTGTTCTCCATGATTCAGGAGTTCATCTGCGGCAAGCTGCTGAAGAAGGACTATGAGAAGGCCGCCCAGATGAAGGCCGAGCGCGAGCGCCTGGAGAAAGAGGAGGAGAAGGAGCAGCGCCGGAAGGCCGCCGAGGAGCGGGCCCGCCGCATTGAGGAAGAAAAGCTCAACCGCGGCAAGAAGAAGAAGGGCGAGAAGAAGCCCGCTGACGATGACAAGATCCCCGGCTCGGTAAAGGAAGCCAGCCGTGTGGGTCTGCGCCAGTACGCCCGCGGCCGCGCCTACGACCCCTACCGGTACAGCGAGGACGGCCCCACCGTCTATCCCGGCGAGGCCCCCATTTTTACCAAAAAGCCTGCCGCCGAGCCTGAGCAGGCTCCCGAGGCGGAGACGCCCGCCGTGGAGGCTCCTGTGGAGGAGACCGCTCCCGCTGTGGAGACCCCCGTGGAGGAGAACGTCCAGCCCGACGCCCCCGCCGGCGAGGAAACAAAGGAATAACGGCTTTGCCGTGACGCATAAGGAGAGATACCCACTATGCTGAAATGGATCGAAAGCACCGGCAAAAGCGAGGAGGCCGCCATCGAGGCCGCCCTGCAGCAGCTGGGCATGGATCGGGATGAGGTGTCCGTGGAGATCCTGGAGCGGGCCAAGTCCGGATTTTTGGGGATCGGCAGCTGTCCGGCCAAGGTGAAGGTCAGCTATGAGGCCCCTGATGAGGAGCCGGAGGAGGAAGTTGTCCCCACTCTCGCCCCTGTTGTGGAAAAACCCGCGGCTCCCGCCCCCGCCCCCAAGGCGGAGGAGGCTGAGACCGCTCCTGTTGTCCCCACCGCCGCTCCCGCTGGTGGAGAGGACCGGAAGGCCGCTATCGAGGGCTTCCTTACCGGCCTGCTGGAGCACATGGGCGCTCAGGCCAAGCCTGAGATCCGTGTGGACGAGAACGGCACCTACCAGGTGGAGCTGGTGGGTCAGGACCTGGGCGGCCTCATCGGCCGCCGGGGCGAGACCCTGGACGCCATCCAGCAGCTCACCGGCTACGCTGTGAATCACGGCCAGTCCAAGCGTGTCCGCATCCATGTGGACGCCGAGGGCTACCGGGCCAAGCGGGAGGAATCCCTCATCCGTCTGGCCCACAAGGTGGCCGGCAAGGTGGTCAAGTACCGCCGGAATGTGACCCTGGAGCCCATGAACGCCTATGAGCGCCATGTGATCCACACCGCCCTGCAGGACACCCACGATGTGACTACCTACTCCATCGGCACCGAGCCCAACCGCCGCACGGTGGTGGCTTACAGCCGGGGCGAACACCGCTGAAACAGAAAAAAGGACGTGCCTGGGGGCACGTCCTTTTTTTCCTTTCGTTGACAAGTTCCACAGGGATTTTTATAATGTGGACAAAGAGCCGGATGTTGGATGGAGGAATGGAAATGAAAGAGTCGGAGGCCATTTATCAGGCATACGTAAGGATTCTGGAGGAGGAGCTAATCCCCGCCATGGGCTGTACCGAGCCCATTGCCGTGGCCTACTGCGGCGCCGTGGCCCGGCAGGCCCTGGGCGCTCTGCCCGACCGGGTGGAAGTGGAGGCCAGCGGCAACATCATCAAGAACGTAAAAAGTGTGGTGGTGCCCAACACCGGGCACCGCCGTGGCATCCCCGCAGCTGTAGCCGCCGGCATCGTGGCCGGCGATCCCTCCCTGCAGCTGGAGGTGATCTCCCAGGTCACTGCCGCTCAGCAGGCGGAGATCGGCGCGTTTCTGGAAAAAGTGCCGGTAGAGGTGCGTCTGGCGGAATCCCCCCTGATCTTCGATATCGTGGTGACCGTCCATCAGGGCAGCTCTTATGCCAGAGCCCGCATCGCAAATTTCCACACCAACGTGGTTTTGGTGGAAAAAGATGGGGAAGCTCTGATCCGGAAGGACGTGGAGAACCAGGCGGAAGGGGGCCTCACCGACCGGAGCTGCCTGACAGTGGCGAGCATTGTGAACTTTGCAGACACCGTGATTCTCTCAGACGTCTCTCCCCTGCTGGACACCCAGATCGCCTATAACATGGCTATCGCGGAGGAAGGTTTGAAGGGGGACTACGGAGCCAACGTGGGCACGGTGCTCCTGGCCTCCCACCCGGAGGTGCTCTCCGCCCAGGGGCCCTCCGCCGTGCGGCTGCGTGCCCGTGCCATGGCCGCCGCCGGCAGTGACGCCCGCATGAACGGCTGCGAGCTGCCGGTGGTTATCAACTCGGGCAGCGGCAACCAGGGCATCACCGCCTCGGTGCCTGTGGTGGTCTACGCCAAGGCCATGGGAGCCAGCCAGGAAAAGCTGTACCGGGCTCTGGTACTGTCCAACCTGCTGGCCATCCATCAGAAATCCACCATCGGCCGCCTATCCGCCTACTGCGGGGCCATCAATGCCGGCGCTGCCGCCGGCTGCGGCATCGCCTATCTGGAGGGGGGCGGCCTGGACGCTGTCTCCCACACCCTGGTCAATGCCCTGGCCATCTCCTCCGGCGTCATCTGTGACGGAGCCAAGGCATCCTGCGCGGGAAAGATCGCCCTGGCGGTGGACAGCGGCATCCTGGGCTGGGAGATGTACCAGCAGGGCCAGCAGTTCCTGGCCGGGGACGGCATTGTGAAAAAGGGTGTGGAGAACATGATCGCCAGTGTGGGCCGCCTGGGCCGGGAGGGCATGCGGGAGACCGACAAGGAAATTCTCCACATCATGGTGGACAAGTGGGTCAGCGAGGAGTGACCGCTTTTCCTTGCCTGGGCCGAAATAATTTGGTATACTGACCCTGTATTCAGGCATGGACCGGGAGGAAGGAGAGAAACCGGATGCGGAAAGTACACTGTGCCGACTGCGGCAAGAGCTACGACTATGATGTGGACGATTTCTGCCCCCGCTGCGGCAGCTTCAATCCGCCGCCGGACAGCGGCGCCACCCGTCTGGAGCAGGAGCTGCTCTCCCGGTTCCAGTACCCAAATGCCGGCAGTCAGCCGGGCAAAAAGGCCCGGACGGTGAACTACCATCCCACCTACGGCAGCGGCCCCGATCTGAAAAAGGGCCGGGTACATACCGCCAGCATCAAAAGTTGCGCCGCCTGCGGCCCGGAGAAGAAGAAAAAGAGCGGCGTCAAGGGCCTGGTGTCTCTGCTGGTGGTCCTGGCCATTCTCTTTGTGGGCGTACCTCTGGCGGGGATCGTGGTGAAGGAGGTCATGGATATCGTCACCGACCTGGCCTATTCCTACGACAACCCGGAGGGGGGTTCCATGGCTGTGGAACCGGCCTGGGAGGCAGAGGAGAAGGTTTATCCCGAGGGCTGGTATGAAAGCTATGATACCATTACCCTCTCAAACGGCCAGGAGGTCTCGGTGGGCGACGGCTGGGAGCCCTGGCTGCCCGAGGAAGTTATGGAGCAGCATCCGGGCACCCGCTGTGTGGCAGTGGCCCTGTGGGTGCTGGGAGAGCCAGGTGACAGCTACATCCCCGTAGCGCTGATGGCAGAGGACGGCACCAGCTATCTGCCGGAGGAACTGCCTGCCTGGGTGGTGGAGGAGTGCGGTCTGGGCTGCGTCTCCCTGGCCGACGGCACGGCCAACGAGGAAATGTTCGGCTACATCTTCTACTTCCTGCCGGAGGACGTAACGAGACAGGACCTGGCGGCTGTGCTGATGGACGAAGAAAACGTGTATGTGGATATCGACGTGGAAGTGGAATAGGAGGAATTTCTCTGCGGGATAACGTGACCCTGATCGGTATGCCCGGCTCGGGCAAGAGCGCCGTAGGCGTGCTGCTGGCCAAGGCCCTGGGCTATGAATTCATCGACACCGACCTGGTGCTTCAGCGGCGGGAGGGCGCCCTTTTGCAGGACATCCTGGATAACCGGGGTGTGGAGGCCTTTCTGGACGCGGAGGAGGCAGCCGTCAGGGACCTGGACTGCGCCAAGTCAGTGATCGCCCCCGGCGGCAGCGTGGTGTGCCGCTCCGGCGGCATGGCCCGGCTGAAGGAGCTGGGGCCGGTGGTCTACCTCCATGTACCCCTTCCCGAGCTAATCCGGCGTGTGGACAACATCACCACCCGGGGCATCGCCATGGCTCCCGGCCAGACCCTGGCCGACGTGTACGCCCAGCGGGAGCCGCTGTACCGGCAGTACGCCGACGTCATCGTGGAAGTGACCTCCGGCGCCGGTCTGGAGGAGACGGTGGCGGCGGTGCTGGCCGCTTGTAATTTTTGAAATCTGTGGTATACTATACTGGAACGTATGAAACCGCGCACTTTGCCCGCCGGCTTTCCCGGCGGGCTTCGTCGCGTTTATCTCTGCCACCGCGCGGCAGGTGATTTTTTTCATCGCCCCCGGCGCGGAAGGGGCGAACAACGAAAGGAACGAACCACATGACATTCCAGGAACTCGGCCTGAACGCGCCCATCCTGAAAGCGCTGGCCGAACAGGGGTATGAGCGCCCCTCCCCCATTCAGGAAAAGGCCATCCCCCCTGCCCTCACCGGCCGGGATGTGCTGGGCTGCGCCCAGACCGGCACCGGCAAGACCTGCGCCTTTGCCTCCCCCATCCTTCAGAGGCTGGCGGCAGAGCAGGTGAAGGACCGGCCTATCCGGGCCCTCATCCTCACCCCCACCCGGGAGCTGGCGCTCCAGATTCAGGAGAGCTTCGAGGCCTACGGCAAGTACCTCCCCCTCCGCTCCGCCGTCATTTTCGGCGGCGTGGGCCAGAATCCCCAGGTGGAGCAGCTGAAAAAGGGCGTGGACATCCTGGTGGCCACCCCCGGCCGCCTGGGCGACCTGTATAACCAGAAGTTTGTGGACTTGACCCGCCTGGAAATTTTTGTGCTGGATGAGGCCGACCGGATGCTGGACATGGGCTTCATCCACGACGTGCGCCGCATTCTGGGCTGGCTGCCTAAGAAAAAGCAGACCCTGTTCTTCTCCGCCACCATGCCCCCCGAGGTGCAGGGCCTGGTGGATTCCCTGCTGGTCAATCCGGTGAAGGTGGCGGTAAACCCGGTGTCCTCCCCGGTGGAGGTCATCGACCAGAAGCTGTACTGGGTGGACCGGGTCAACAAGACCAAGCTGCTGGCATCCCTCATCCAGCAGCCCGAAGTGAAAAACGCCCTGGTGTTCACCCGCACCAAGCACGGGGCCAACAAGGTGGCCGGGGACCTGACGAAAGCGGGTATTTCCGCCGCCGCCATCCACGGCAACAAGAGCCAGACCGCCCGGCAGCAGGCCCTGGCTGACTTCAAGAATGGAGTGGTGAAGGCCCTGGTGGCCACTGACATCGCCGCCCGGGGTCTGGACATCGAGGAGCTGAGCCACGTCTTCAACTACAACCTGCCCGACGTGCCCGAGACCTACGTCCACCGCATTGGCCGTACCGGCCGGGCGGGCCATGGCGGCACCGCTATCTCCTTCTGTGACGTGAACGAAAAGGACGAGCTCAAGGGCATTGAAAAGCTGCTGGGCCGGGCCATCCCGGTGGTGGCCGACCACCCCTGGCCCATGGAGGTTCTTGAACCCCTGCCCAAGGATAAGAAGGGCCGGACAGTCAACCCCGAGGACGCCGAGGCCCGGGCTGCCGCCAAGGAAAAGCGCCGGGCACGGGACGCGGCCAACACGGCTGCTGCCGAGGCCAAAAAGGCCGCCAAGGCGGCGCAAAAGACGGAGCTTTCCACACCGGCTCCCGCTCCGGTGGAAAAAGTCCAGCCGGAGAAAAAGAAGCCCAAGCGGGGTGTGCGCAACAGCAAGACCCTGGAGCAGGCCCTCACCGCCACGGCGCCCGCCCGTCCCTCTGCGCCCGAGCCGGAGTATACGGACTTTTATAAGCCCAATCCCCTGGCCAGCGACACCATCATGGACGCCACTGCCCGCCTGCTGGCCCCCCGCCGTCCTCTCCGGCAGCCTCCCCGCCCCACTCCGGCGGAGGCAGCAACCGCTCCTGCGGAGAAAAAGAAGCGCCGGCGCAAAAAGAAGCCCGCCGCCCAGGCGGCTCCCGCTGCTCCTGTGGCCGTGAAGGAGGAGCCCGTCTCCAAGCCCGCGCCCAAGCAGAAGAAGGAGCGCCGGGACCGCGGTCCCCGGCGGCCCATGGAGCACGCCCTCCGCAGCCGCCAGAAGGACTCCACCGAGCAGCCCAGCCTGATGAAGCCCTATTATCTCAGCGACGATTGATCCAAAGGGGTCCGATGTTGTACATCGGACCCCTTTTTTTGTTGAAATTTAGAACGGATGTTTGCGTTTTGTACAGGGGTATGATATACTCAGGCTGGATAAGCATAAAAAGGAGGGTCTGCCATGAAGGCGCTCACCCCGAAGCAGCAGCAGATCTATGACTATATCGTCTCCTTTTCCGAGGAGCACGGCTATCCCCCCTCCGTCCGGGAGATTGGGGAGTATGTGGGTTTAAAATCCCCTTCCACCGTCCACTTTCATCTGAAGGGGCTGGAGACCGCAGGGCTCATCACCAAGGCCGAGGGCAAGACCCGGGCCATCACGGTGAGCGCTGCCCATGCCGCGCCCGCCCAGCCGGAGCCACCCCGGGACAAGATCCCGGTGGTGGGCAACGTGGCCGCCGGGTCCCCCATCCTGGCCCAGGAGTGCGTGGAGGACTACCTGACCTTTGAGACCGGAGGCCGGGAGGGGGAGTATTTTGCCCTCCAGGTCCGGGGAGAATCCATGAAGTACGCCGGCATCCTGCCCGGTGATCTGGTGGTGGTCCACCAGCAGAGCGATGCCCACAATGGGGAGATCGTGGTGGCCCTCTTTGAGGAGGAGGCCACGGTGAAGACCCTCCGCCGGAAGGACGGCCATACCTGGCTCATGCCGGAGAACCCGGACTATGAGCCCATCGACGGGGACGGCTGCACCATTCTGGGTAAGGTCACTGCCGTGGTGCGGCGGTACTGAGCATGGACCGTATCGTATTGGACAGCCCTGTGGGGCGGATGGCCCTGGAATGTGAGGGAGAGGCGCTCACCGCCCTCTACCTTCCCCACCGGCTTGCGGAGCCAGTGGGTGCGGAGACCCCTCTGCTGGCCCGGGGCCGGGCAGAACTGGAGGAGTATTTCCAGGGGAAACGGCGGGTATTCGACCTGCCCCTGGCCCCCAAGGGCACCCCCTTTCAGCAGAGGGTGTGGCAGGAGCTGGCCAAGGTACCCTGGGGTACGGTGGTGACCTATGGAGAGCTGGCCGTCCGGGTGGGGAGCCCCAAGGCCTGCCGGGCCGTTGGCCAGGCCAATCACAACAATCCCCTGCCCATTTTCCTCCCCTGCCACCGGGTGGTGGGAGCAAACGGCAGCCTCACCGGCTACGCCGGCGGGCTGGATGTGAAGCAATGGCTGTTACAATTGGAGGGTGTGTTATGAAAAAACTGCTGTCCGCTGCCGACGCCTACATTGCCGAAATGAACTGGAAGGACCTGGCACTGGTCAAGCTGTGCCTGTGCGCCATGGGTATGCTTTTGGGTCTGGCCGCCCCCAAAAAAGCACGGAAATGGGTGGCCCTGGGGGCCGGACTGGTCTTTTTGGCCACCTATGTGCCCCTGATGCTGAAATTCCTTCCCCGCCTGGTGGGTTTGGGGAGCAAGGAGAACAACGGATGAAACTGATCACCTGGAACGTCAACGGCCTGCGGGCCTGCCTGAACAAGGGCTTTTTGGAGTTTTTCCACAATGTGGACGCCGATGTGGTGTGCCTGCAGGAGACTAAGCTCCAGCCCCACCAGATTGAGCTGGAGCTGCCCGGCTACGAGATTTTCTGGAACAGCGCCGAGAAGAAGGGCTATTCCGGCACAGCGGTGTTCACCCGGGTCAAGCCCCTGAGCGTGACCTATGGCCTGGGCATCCCGGAGCACGACACCGAGGGCCGGGTCATCACCGTGGAATTTGAGGACTTTTATCTGGTGTGCTGCTACACCCCCAACGCCAAGGAGGGTTTGGCCCGCATTGACTACCGCATGCAGTGGGAGGACGACTTCCGCGCCTATCTGATGGAGCTGGACAAGAGAAAGCCGGTGGTGCTGTGCGGGGACCTGAACGTGGCCCATGAGGAGATCGACCTGAAAAACCCCAAGTCCAACCGGGGCAACGCGGGCTTCTCCGACCAGGAGCGGGGCAAGATGACCCAGCTTTTGTCCAGCGGCTTTGCCGACAGCTTCCGCGCCCTCTATCCCGACAAGGAGGGCGCCTACACCTGGTGGAGCTACCGGTTCAACGCCCGGAAGAACAACGCGGGGTGGCGCATCGACTACTTCATTGTGTCCGACCGGTTGCTCCCCCGGGTAGCGGACCAGATCATCCATGCCGACACCACCGGCAGCGACCACTGTCCGGTGGAGCTGATTTTGAAGGAATAACGGAAAGGAACGTGACGGAGGATGTATGATGTCGTGGCGCTGGGTGAGCTGCTCATCGACTTTGCCCAGCAGAGTGTGGACGAAAGCGGGTATCCTACCATGGCGGCCCATCCCGGCGGGGCGCCGGGAAACTTTCTGGCGGCTCTGAACCAGTATGGGGCCTCCACCGCCTTTTTGGGCAAGGTGGGGGACGACACCTTCGGCAGGCTGCTCATCGGCACCCTGAAGGAGGCGGGGATCGAGACCCGGGGCATCGTGGTGGACCCCACGGTGTTCACCACCCTGGCCTTTGTCACGTTCAAGGACGGGGACCGGTCCTTCAGCTTCGCCCGCAAGCCGGGCGCCGACACCATGCTCCGGTTTGACGAGGTGGACCTGTCCCTCATCGATCAGACCAAGGTGTTCCACTTCGGCTCCCTCAGTCTCACTGGGGAGCCGGTGCGCACCGCTACCCGGCAGGCCATCGCCTACGCCAAGGAGCGGGGCAAGCTCATTACATACGACCCCAACCTGCGGCCCCCCCTGTGGGACAGCCAGGAGCAGGCCAGGGAGGAAATCCTCTGGGGCCTGCACCAGGCCGACGTGGTAAAGATCAGCGACGAGGAGGTCACCTTCCTCTGGAACTGCGATGAGGAGGAGGGCGCCCGAAAGCTGCTGGAGGAGTGCGGCGTGAAACTGGCCATGGTGACCCTGGGTCCCAAGGGCTGCTATCTCCGCAACCGGAACGGCAGCGTCACCGTCTCTTCCCCCAAGGTAAAGCCCATCGACACCACCGGCGCCGGGGATATCTTCGGCGGCAGCGCGGTGAGCCGCCTGCTCAAGCTGGGCAAGGCACCGGAAGACCTGGACCAGGCGGAGCTGGAGGGTATCGCCCGCTTTGCCTCCACCGCCGCCAGCCTGTCCACTGAGCATCCCGGCGGCATCCCCAGCATCCCGGCGGAATCCGTGGTGCTGGAGCGGATGAAGGGATAAGATAAACAAAGAAAGTCAGGACAGAAAAACTGTCCTGACTTTTCTCTAAAATGTGATTTATAGGAGAATACATGATGAAATGTCCACTTTGTAATCAGGAAATGATTGCAGGGGATGTTGTTTGCAAGACCGGAGCCGGACCTACTCTATATCCCCGGAAAACAGAAGAATCGGAACGAAAACATGTTTTCAAGATGTTTTTTGGAAGTAAAGATTCCATAAAGGCACATGAGCTTGAGGAAGGATGGTATTGCCCAAACTGTAAAAAAGTTATAATGATATGGAACCAAACAGGCTAAGACAATTTTCAGTTGTACATCTCGGGCCAGCTTGTGCTCTGCCGGCAATTTGAAGATCAGATAGAAGCAAATCCTCCGTATGCCAGCGCATACGGAGGATTTTGCTGTTTTTTATACCTATTCTTCCAGACCCAGCAGCACCTGTCCGGCGGCCCGGGCAAAGAGCCGGGCGGCGGCAAGGGCCTCCTGCAGGGTGTTGCCGTGGGTCCCCACCTCCACCAGCAGGGAGCCGGGGCACAGCTGCTGATTGTACCGGGAGGAGCGGAGGGTCATAGGCCGGGCCAG